>DATNET010000171.1:0-2442 GCA_035606745.1 Tepidiformaceae bacterium | reverse complement strand
CGTTCAGTTCGAAGAGCTCACGCAGCTTGTCGACGGGCGTGTCTTCGACGCGGGCGTAATAGCCGATGCCCGCGTTGTTGACCATCACGTCGACGCGCCCGAATTCGCTCAGGGCTAAGGCTACGAGCCCCTGCACTTCCGAATCGTCGCGGACATCGCACCTGGCGGCGATGGCGCGCACACCATGCACAGTACGGGCGGCGGCCGCCGTGCGTTCCAGTGCTTCCTGGCTGATGTCGCCCAGGATCAGGTTGGAGCCACGGCGGGCGAAGGCGAGCGCCGTAGCACGCCCAATGCCTCCCGCGGCGCCGGTTATGACCACCACAGAGCCCTCGGCCAGCTTCGTCACCCGAGGGGGCCCGCTACCAACTCATGCGATTCTTGAGCAGGGTTGTGCCGAGGTCCCACAGTGGTCCGGGGAAGTGATGAAGGTCGGCGAGGACGGTTTCGTACGCTGCCATGAAGTAGTCGATCTCTTCGTCGCCGATGACCAACGGCGGGGCCAATTTGTGGACATCCATGGCGTGTCCGGCGATCTGGGTGAGGATTCCGTGGTCGCGCATCAGCGGGATGGAGATCATCTGGCCGAACAGCCCCTGGTTGGCGCGGTGTACGAGCTTCCAGCCGGCCTTCAGCGTGAGCGACTTCGGCTCGCCGAATTCGATGCCGAGCATCAGCCCCTTGCCCCGGACATCCTTGACCATTTCGCGAGACGCCGTTGCGGTTTGCAGGCGAGCGAGAAGCTTTTCGCCCATGAGCGCAGCGTTCTGGACGATGCCCTCGTCCTCCATCACTTCGAGGACGGCGAGGCCGGCCGTCATTGCCATGGCATTGCCGCCGAAGGTCGTCGTGTGGACGACCGCGTGCGATAGGTCCTCGAAGACTTTGTCGAAGATGCTGCGACGAGTGATGACGGCACCAACGGGGATGTAGCCACCAGAGAGACCCTTGGAGACGAGCATGATGTCTGGCTCGAGGCCCCAGTGTTCGGAGGCGAACCAGCGGCCGGTACGGCCAAACCCGGTCTGGATCTCATCGACGATGAGGAGCGCGCCGTTTTCATGACAGAGGCGCGCAGCTTCCGGGAGGTAGTTGTCCGAAGGGATACGGACGCCACCTTCGCCCTGGATCGGCTCAGTGATGAAGGCAGCGACATCGCCTTTCTTCAGTTCGCGTTCGAGCGCGGCGAGGTCGTCGAACGGGATCATATCGCAGCCTGGAACGAGCTTGCCGAAGCCTGCGCGCCACATATCGTCATCCGAGACGGACAGAGCGCCGAACGTAAGGCCATGGAACCCGAGGTCGGCGTAGAGGATGCGTTGCCGGCGCGTCGCCTTGCGCGCGAACTTCAGCGCGACCTCCGTGCTTTCGGAGCCGCCATTGGTGAAAAAGCAGGTGTCGAGGTCGCCCGGCGTGAGCTTCGCAAGCTTTTCCCCGAGCAGCCCGGCGAGTGGGTTGCACTCCATCTGGACAAGGCTGGCCCCATCCCGCTCGAGCCATTCGATGAGTGCTTGCTTGACGCGGGGGTGGTTTCTGCCAACGTTCATGACGCTGTAGCCGGAGAGAAAGTCGAGGTAGCGGTTGCCGTCCTGGTCCCAGAGCCATGAGCCTTCGGCACGCGTGAAGACCTTATCGAAGCCAATAAGCTCGACAACTCGTGCGAAGCGATGGTTCACATAGCGCGCGTAGCGGGCGTGGACGTCTTTGGGGCGCTCGGAAAATACGTCCGATGGTGTGGTTGCGGCGCCGGAGCGCAGGTCTGATTCGCCAAGGATTGTCACGCCGAACCTCCATGGGTTGCCGCAAAAGCATACCGGAAGCGTCGCGATTGGAGATCCTCTAACGCCTGAAGCCGGGCCGGAACGCGTTGCTCAGTCTCCCGAGGAATGCGCTGGGAAGTCGTGAGCCGGTGCGGCGCCGGCCGGCCATTCGGGCCGGGCCTGGAAAAAGCGCTCTTCGCCATAGAACTGCGCTCGGAGGTCCTCCGGGATGCGCGAGAAGAGGCTGTTCTCACCGAACTGGCTGCGGTGCATGGCGGCGGCCGCACGCTTTTGGGCGATGAAGCTGCTGACATCGACCACGACACTGACGGGTGAATCGGGCTCTGTCATGGCTTTCTCGAAGCGTTCGCGGCGTTCTGGATCCATGCCTTCGGGCATCAGACCGCGGCGCTGTAGCTCGAGGAAAATGGAGGCGAAGCGTTTCATCGTGAACCCGCCCCAGTAGAGATGCTTCGGCGTCCAGGGACGCCCCGCTTCGGGGAACTGTGTCGCGTCACCGGCTGCATCGTACGCTGCGACGGTGTGGCGATGGACGGCGACGTGGTCGGGGTGGCCGTATCCGCCCGTCGGGTCCCAGGTGAACACAAGGTGTGGGCGCACGTCGCGCATGATGGCGACAATCGCCGCGACCACCAACTCGGTGGGCTGCTGGTGCAGGGCT
>DATNET010000413.1:0-4649 GCA_035606745.1 Tepidiformaceae bacterium | reverse complement strand
GCCGTTCCGGGTGTCGTGTCCCCAGCGGCGTGCCAGCTTGATCGCCGCCTCGATCGCCTCCGTGCCAGAGTTGCAAAAGAACACGCGGTCGAAGCACGAATTCTCAACGAGCAATTTGGCGAGCTCAACCATCGGCTTCGTGTAGTAAATGTTCGAAGTGTGGATGAGCGTTCGCGATTGTTCCGCCAACGCCTCAGCCACGACCGGGTGTGCGTGCCCGAGTGCGTTGACCGCAAGGCCGCCGACGAAGTCGAGGTACTCCTTGCCATCGGTGTCCCAGACGCGCGTGCCTTCGCCGCGCTCGATGACCACGGGTTGGCGTCCATAGTTCTGGAACAGGTAGCGATGCTCTTCGGCGACCCAATCAGTCATGCGTTCCTCCGGAGCAGCCATGGTAGGGCAGAATGGCCGCCGCGTGAACGGCACAGCCCCGGCACTTAGCTGAAGGGAGCGCGCTCTGCCAACGTTTGTTGGGCACCTACTCCACCGTCGTTCGGATCGCGGCTCCACGTGGAGTCTTCCAGCCGCCAGCCCTGGCGGTGGTCGTTCAACAGCAGCTCCAGCAGTTCGTGCAATTCGGCCTGGTGTTCGGGCCGGCGAATTGGCGCGAGGACTTCGATGCGCTCATCCAGGTTGCGCTTCATCACGTCCGCGCTGCCGAGGAAGTACTCCGGCTCTCCGGCGTTGGCGAAGTAGTACACACGCGAATGCTCAAGGTAGCGGCCGATGATGCTGATCACGCGGACGTTTTCGCTCAGCCCAGGAATTCCGGGGCGAAGCCGGCAGATCCCGCGAATTACGAGGTCGACTCGGACGCCGGCCATCGAGGCCTCGTAGAGCAGCCGGGTGACGTCGCGGTCCTCCAACGCGTTGAGCTTGAGGATTATCCGCGCTGGACGGCCGGCCCGGGCGTGGTCGATTTCGCGGCGCACTCGGCGTTCCAGCTCAGGGCGCAAGCTTACCGGGGCGACGAGCAGGTCCGTGGAATCGAGGTAGTCGGCATAACCTGTAAGGCGATTGAAGATGCGTACAAGATCGGCGCAGATGGCCGGGTCCGCGGTGAACAATCCAAGGTCGGTGTAGAGACGCGCCGTGCGCGAGTTGTAGTTGCCGGTGCCGACGTGGGCGTACATGGTCACGCCACCCGCCTCTTCGCGTACCACGAGGCAGATCTTGCTGTGGATCTTGAGGTTCGGGTCGCCATAGGCGACGTGCACGCCGGCGCTCTCAAGCTTTCGTGCCCATTCGATGTTGTTGGCTTCATCGAAGCGTGCCGTCAACTCCACGAGCACCGCGACCTGCTTCCCTCGCCCGGCGGCATCGATGAGGGCCGCGAGGATTGGTGAATCGGGCGAGGTGCGATACATCGTCTGCTTGATCGCCAGCACCGCGGGGTCCTCTGCAGCCTCGTCGATAAACCGCACAACCGTCGCGTCGAACGACTCGTATGGGTGGTGCACGAGGATATCGTGGTCGCGAATCGTGCCGAACAGCGATGCCGCATCCGTCGCCGCCACGAATGCCGATGGAACAGACGGCACAAACGGAGCGTCGAGAAGATCGGGAAACGGTAGACTCGCCAGTTGGAACAGGTCGGCCAGGCCCAGCGGCGCCGATGTCTGGTACACGTCGCTGGCGTTGAGGCCAAGTTCTTCGAGCAGCAAGTCGAGCCTGCCGGGAGACAGCGTGCCCGCAATTTCGAGGGACACGGCATCGGCGAGCCGCCGTCGGCGAAGAGCGTTCTCTATGAGTTCGAGCAGGTCATCAGAGTCCTCGCCCGAGCTCCCGACCTCGGCACTGCGAATGACTCGCAGCGCCTGCCAATTCGTGATCTCCATGCCGGGGAAGAGCATCGACACGTGTGCCGCGATCAGGTCTTCGAGCCAAACGAACCGCAGCTCTCCCGCATCGACGAGCCTTGGGCGATTTTGCGGCACCTTTATCCGCGCGAAGCGATCCTGGCCGGAGCCAGGGTGGCGCACGTCCAACGCGAGGGACAGACTCCCACTCGAAATGAACGGGAACGGATGCGATGGGTCGACGACGAGCGGCGTAAGGACCGGGAAAATCGCCTCTTCGAAGTATCGCCGAAGCCGTTCGCGTGCAGCTGCGTCCAGTTCATCGAACCGGACAATGCGCACGCCGCGTTCGGCTAGCGCCGGCTGGAGCGTGGTGAGCCAGCATTCCTCCATCGCCCGCTGCATCCGCGATGAGCGCTCGCGCACAAGCTCAAGCTGCTCCGCCATGGTCAGCCCGTCGACTGTGCGCACCAGCGGTTCGGTATGGAGGACACGCTTGAGCCAGCCCACGCGCTTGGTCGAAAACTCGTCGAGATTGCTCGCCGTGATCGCGAGGAACTTAATGCGTTCCAGCAGACGGTTGCGTGGGTCCAGGGCCTCGGACAGCACACGCTCGTTGAATTCGAGCCAGCTAAGTTCGCGATTCAAATAGAGCGCGGGGTCGTCGAGGTCCCAGGCTGGCAACACCGGTCCCGGGAGTTCGCGGCCTGTCGCTTCGATTGTCACGCTGACTCCCTGCAGCCTGGCCTCGCCTTCGCCGATGGAGACCAGTCGACATCCATTCTAAGCTCGTTGACGGCCCGTCAGCGTCAGATGGCCGGCTCGAACGACGTTCCATGCCCGGCAAGTTGCGTGAGCGCGCCGGCCGCTCGGCCGTCCACAATTTGCACAGGCACGCCGAGGCTGAGCGCATGCAGACACGCTTCGACCTTCGGGATCATCCCGCCAGAGATGATGCCGGAGGCGATAAGGCCCCGAGTTCGATGCGCGTCGAGGCTCGCGATCACATTGCCGTTGGCATCGTGGACGCCGTCGATGTCGGTGAGGAAGACGAGTCGTTCGGCCCCAACCGCTGCAGCGATTTCACCAGCCACGGTGTCGGCGTTGACGTTTACGAGCTGGTCGGCGCCATCGACCACGGGCACGAAGCCAATCGAGCTAATCACGGGGATAATCCCTGCGGTCCGCAGCGCTTCCACTGCCGCAATGCGGACGCGCACCGGTTCACCCACGAACCCCAGCGATTCGTCCGCGATGCGGCACTCCAGCATTCGTCCGTCGGCGCCGGACAGGCCAACCGCGGGCGCTCCAGCGGCGTTGATCGCGGCGGCAATGCGTTTGTTGACCAGCCCCGCGAACACCGCAACAACCACCGGCAGCACGGCCGCGTCGGTGACGCGGAGTCCTCTTTCGAAGCGCGACGGGATATCCATCGCCTGCAACCACGTACTTGCTTCGGCGCCGCCGCCATGGACCACCACAGGAATGCGGCCCGACCTGGCCATAGCGGCCACATCGTGGAATGTGCTGTCACCTGAGCCCAGCGTACTTCCGCCAATCTTGACGACGAGCGGGCCGCTCATGTGTGGTAGTCAGCGTTGATCGAGACGTATTCCGCGGAAAGATCGCAGCCCCAGCCGATCGCAGAGGCCAGGCCTGCTCCAAGTTCGATGTCGATGACGATCGTGTCGCCCTGCATCGCAGCCGCCACTTCAGCGGGCTCGAATGCCGTGGGTTGCTCGTGTTCAAACACACGCGTCCCACAGATTGCCACGGAGACGGCCGGCTCCGATACCGCGACCCCGGAGCGGCCGATGACCGCCACGATGCGCCCCCAGTTGGGGTCTGCTCCATGGATAGCGCTCTTGAGCAGATACGATGTCGTGAGGAGCCGGATGAGACTTCGCGCCTGGCTTAGGTCAGCGGCGCCGCTGATCCGGAATTCGATGAGCTTCGTCGCGCCCTCGCCATCCCGCGCCATTTCCTTTGCGAGGAACGTGCACAGCACTTCCAGCGCCGTCGTAAACTCCGGTGCCTGTGGCGATTGTGCCGTGATGAACTCGCCTCCGGCCGCGCCATTAGCGAAGAGCAACACCGTGTCACTTGGGCTGGTATCGCCGTCGATCGATAGCATGTTGAACGACCGCCCCACCACGTCACTCAGGGCCTTTTGGAGGAAGGCGCCCTCGACCGGCGCATCGGTGGTCAGAAACGCGAGCATCGTCGCCATGTTGGGATGAATCATCCCGGAGCCCTTCGTACAACCGCCAAGGGTGTACGGACCGAAGCGCACCGCGGCATGCTTCGGCCGGGTGTCGGTCGTCATGATCGCCCGCGCGAAGTCGAGTCCGCCTTTCGGGGACACCGCCACTGCAGCGACGCCCGCTTCCATCTTTTCCATGGGAAGGAAGTGGCCGATGACACCCGTGCTGCAGATAAGCACTTCCGACGCCGGCAGGCCGAGACGTGCTCCGGCGAACTCCGTCACGCGTTCCCCGTCGGCGATGCCGCGGGCACCGGTGCTCGAGTTCGCGATGCCGGCGTTGACGACGACTGCCCGCACCGGCCCGGCTGCCAGCTTGGCGCGATCGATATCGACCGATGCCGAGTGGAGCAGATTCTGCGTGAAGGTGGCTGCGACCGTACAGCTGCGCTCCGATGCCAGGAGAGCCACGTCGAGCTTTCCCTCACCATAGGTCTTCATGCCCGCGTACACCGCACCGGCCACGAACCCCTGGGTAGAGGTGACCGACCCCGGCCGGTCGATTTCGTGCACCATTACGGATACACCGCGGCGAAGTCCAGGCCCATCGATTGCGGAAGGCCAAGCATGAGGTTCATGTTTTCGAT
>DATNET010000374.1:0-2375 GCA_035606745.1 Tepidiformaceae bacterium | reverse complement strand
TACCGGATTTGCGGTTGATATGTCTAGCTTCGTTGCGAGCGAGACAACCGCCCGGGTCTGGCGTGTCGCCTGCGGCGTGGCCCGGACTGTCCGGCGCGGCCCGCGGAAAAGATGCCAATGTTCGCGATGCCGATTAGGCATCGTGCTACAGGGGTACGGCATCGGTACCCGGCCGGGTGGTCTCATCGAGGGCGGGACCGCTCGGCCGGTCCATTTGCCGGGTAAACACCCGCTGAACACACTGACCGTCTCAAGATGAGCGCGTGACGATGGCGTGAATGTCTATCTAGGGCAGCCAAATCTCGGCTAACGTTCCGGGTCGGCCCCCTGCGCTCCCCGTCCCACGCGGGGTGCCGCCAGAACCGAAAGTGCCCCGCCCACAGCGGACGGGGCACTTTGTCATTCGATTCTGATCGACGGTCACGTTCCTTCCCGGCACTGGCGCTCGGATCGTAGTGCAACCGTTTACGGTCTCCGGACACAGTTTCCTCGTGTAGTAGTTGACAGAGCAACGCCGTGCCCATCCTGCGGGGGAAGATGGTTTGCCGCGTCGCTATGTGAGGCGCCCCGCCGAAACCCTCCCTGGCGGGGCGCCTCACATGTATCGCTGTTTCGTCTGCGGCTGGACGGGCGGCGGCTCGTCGTCGCGGCGGATCGGATCGTGCGGGTCGCGACGCTTCGGCCGATGACGTGCACCAACGGTGCCAACGCAAGAATTCCCTACGGCACAACGGCATCCGTGCTCGTCAACGGCTGCCAACGCTGCACGAATAGTGCTCGTAATGCGTAGGTCGTGGGTTCGCCTCCACAGGCGGCTCCGCGCAAAAAATGTATTCCCTGACCGCCATTCAGCCACAATCTTGCCGGGCAGTGCAGGGTGGAATGGACCTGTTTCGCCGCACAGTTCTCCCTAACCGACACGCGGAAGCCAACAGGGAGCACATTGGAAACGCGAGAAAGACCTTGCCGCTTGGCCAGGCAGTCTGCTATGGGGATTCAGTTGGTCTGTCGTCGTTATGGTGCTGATCATCGCCGGCCACGCTATGGCGACACTCGGCGTCGTATTCGGATAGGTGGCCCTGATCGCGATCTGGTGAAGCTTGCGGCTCACCGTGTTGGCCCGTAGGCGGCCATTGAGTCGCCGTCCGTAGATTCGCACCGCGGACGGATCATGCCACCCGCGCTACTTACCCCGTGAAACCGCGAATTTCCGCGGTGGCGGTGTCAACCCTAGGATGGCTTCTGCGTGACCCGGGTGAGTGGCCCGACCCGGCCGCTGTCGCTGCGCCATCGCTCGTAAAGATTGTTGATCTTCGACGATTCCGCGGGACAGCGTTAGCGCCGGCATCCGCTGTAGGAGATGTTGCCCAGGTCCGAAAAGCCGGTTAGTAGGTCGCGGCGCTGCTGGCCGCCGCCGCTGGTATAGGACACATCGAATTCGACAGGTAGCGGCGCCGGGCAGGCCATGCTGAGGACGTTGACCGTTGTTGTGATCCAGACCGCGGATCCTGGCTCGATCGAAGTGCCGACGATCGAGCCGATGGGAGGTTGGCCGCAGGTTCCGCGTTGCGTGGTGACGGTCTGCAGGCCGTGCAAGGGAAAGACCGGTGTGACGCTGCGGACTTCGACTTCGGTGTTGCCCTGGTTCTCGATTTCGACACCGAGCTCGAGTTGACGCGCCCCGGTCTGGGCTGAGCACCTGTTGCTAGTCGTGTTCAGGTAGGTGAACAGCGCGGCTGCCGTGCCAGTGTTCGCCGGCGAAGTGCTGGTTGTGACCGCCACCCTGGGCCGGGAAGGCTGGTGATGGTCACCGATGACGAATCCCGCAAGGCCTGCGGCCAGGACGGACGCGAGCAGCCACGGGAGAGTGACCATGATGCGCCGCGCTCGCCCGGCAAGCAGTTCCTCGGCTGGTTCATCGCTGTGCTCAGCGGGATCGCCGAGCCAGGTCCTGTCGGAGTCGCGATCTGGTAGCAGTGGGCCGTTCATGTCAGGTCGTCGCAGCGCCGGTCGTTCCTGTCGCCGCCAAATAGTTGCCCGCCGCCGACGTTGCCCGGCAGGACGGTGAAACAGGGCAGGTCGGTGAGCAGCTCGGTGAGGCGGTAGGCGTCGGTGCCCACGAACGACGATAAGGAGGCGGCAAGTTGTTCGCGATCTGGTCCGGCGAGCCATTGATTAGGGAAGGTAAGCATTCCGGCCAGCTCGGTGGCCCCGATCAGCGTGAGGCGCACGTCGGCAACGAGCATCGTGTCCTCCCTGACGAGTGCCAACGACCTCGGGCTTCAGCGGGCCGATGCGCGCTCGCCTTTCCTGCCAGTCTGCTTCTGCCCGCAGACGTGGGCCAGGCGGTAGGAGACGGCGCTGGTTTCGAAGAT
>DATNET010000366.1:0-9406 GCA_035606745.1 Tepidiformaceae bacterium | reverse complement strand
CACCGGCAATTCATCACCGTTCGACACGGCGGAACTTGGCCTCGGCATCGAACTCGCACAGCGGATCGGCGCGTGGATGGCTCGGGCCCGCCTGATCGAAGAGCTTGAAGAGGCCAACGCTGCCAAGGACGAGTTCCTTGGCCTTGTCTCCCACGAACTCAAGAACCCGCTCACCACCATTCTCGGCATCTCCAGCCTGCTGGCCGACCGCTCCGACCGCCTCAGCCCGGCTGCGCTGCGGGACGCGTTCGAAGCGCTGCGAAAGGATTCGAGCCGGCTCGCCGAGATCATCGAGAACATGCTCACGCTTGCTCGCCTCGGCGTGACCTCCGATTTCGAACCACTTTTGCTTCAGCGCATCCTCCCGGGCATCGTCGAGCGCTGGCACAGGCGTCAGCCGGGGCGCTCGATCACGCTGCGGTGCCCCGACGGCCTGCCGCCAGTCGAAGCGTTGTCGACCTGGATCGAACAGGTCCTCGACAACCTCATTGGCAACGCGATCAAGTACAGCCCCGCCGACAGCCCGATCGACGTCGTCGTCACTCAGACACCGGCGACCCCTTCGCCGGAAGACGCGGCGCGCGGGGTTCGCCCCTCGGCGCTGCAGGTGGCTGTCATCGACGAGGGACCAGGCATCGACCCGGCGATGGCGGAGCGGTTCTTCGAGCCGTTCTACCGTGGCGGCAGCCATTTGCCCTCAGTACCGGGGCTTGGGCTTGGCCTCACCGTTTGCAAACGTATCGTCGAACGCCTTGGCGGCCAGATCTGGATCGACCGTCCGAGTGGGCTCGGTACGTCGGTCCGCTTCTGCCTGCCGGCCCTGCCGGAATCCGAAGCTCCGTCCGAGCGCCTCGAAACTCCGGTCGGCGCAACCGCCGGCGAAGGCGAAGGAGTGGGCTAATCGCCCACGGGCGGATTGTCCACTGCTTCCACTTCAGCGGTGCTTTCGGCCTCACGTTGCGCCTGGCGTTCGGTCCTGCGGCGCTGTTGCTCCTCTGGGAGCACGTCGGCGAAGTGTTCCTTCCAATCAGGCTCCGGTGTCTCGCACGCTGCCTTCGGCACGAATACCGAGCGCTCGACGAGCTGCATCTTGTGGATGTAGCGCGGGCAGTTGGGAAAAATAGCGTGCGGCTGGACGCGCACGACGAACTGCGCTCCCGGGAATTCCGCCATGAGCTCGTCCTCGAAATCGATGCTGGCCACTCCGTTCACCCGCATCCGCCACTGGTGCTCCCAATCGATGAACAGCAGACCGACCTTCGGGTGTTCGAGGATGTTGCCGCTGCTCATGAACATCCCGTTGCCGTCGTAAATCGGGAAGGCGAGCGTCGTCTCGTCGAGCACGCGCACAAACCCGGGATCGCCGCCTTTGTACGAGCAATCCAGGTTGCCCTCGGCGTCACCTGTGGCCAGGAAAAACATGTCCATGCGTTCGATGAACGCCTTGTCGTTGGCGGAAAACGCGTCGTGCATGGTCACGCCCGCCACTTTGTCGGCAAGGCGGACACTGTCGAAGCGTTGTTGCACCGCTCTCTCACCAGGATGAAAAACTTCCGGCATTGCCAAATCTCCTCGGTGGCGCGCAATTCACCCCGCTAACGCAGGGCGCTACCCATCGTGGGCGGCGTAGGATGGGTCAAATCCTACATCCCCCGAGGCCTCCCATGCCCAGCCGCCGCGCATCCATTGCCCTTACCGATGAAGAGATCGAGCAGTTCCTCGATGACGGGTGGACCCTGCAAGTCGCCAGCATCGGCCCGAAAGGGTTCCCGCACCTCGTCGCGATGTGGTACGTGGTCATCGACGGGGCTATCCACTTCACCACCTTCGCCAAGAGCCAAAAAGTGCTGAACCTGCGCCGCAATCCAAAGCTCACGGCGATGCTCGAATCCGGCCGCGCTTACCAGGAGTTGCGTGGCTGGGTGATCGAGGGCGAGGGTGAACTCATCGAAGACACGCCGTTCACCGCGCGCGTCATGGCGCTGGTCGGCCAGAAGTACAACGGCATCCCGGTCCCAACGGATACGCACGAAGCAGCGCTCAAGGTTGCATCGAAGCGAGTCGTCGTCCGCATCAAGCCAGTCGAAACCTATTCGTGGGATCATTCGAAGCTCGGCGGGCGGTACTGAGCGTAAGCGTTCTTGCCCAGCTCAAGGCAGCAGCGGCCTGATCCGTCCGTACTCGTCGGAGCCGCCGGCCTGCGTGTCTCCACGCACCCCCCTTTGACCGGCGACTCCGTCTCGAGCAGCACGGCGCCTAACATGGATACGTTTTGTCGGAGCGGCCAGATCTCTTCCGGGGGATAGGACCCCGCGGGTGCTTGGGAAGCTCACCCGCCGGCGCAGCCGCGGCTCTACAGCGTCTTTCGAGCGAGCTCGATCGCGCCCAGCAAAAACACCGCACCGATATACATCCAGGTCGCGTTGCGCACGAACAGCAGCGAACTCTTCGCCCGCTGGTTGCGAAAGACGAACGCCATCACCAGCAGCACCGCCAGTGCCAGCAGCGCCGCTTCGACGAGGATCTCTTTCACGCGCCCCCGCCCGGCAGTCCGGCGATCATGACTCCAACGGCCAGTTCGCGGACGCGCCTACGCGTCAGGCGTCACCGTCCGGTTGGAAAACTTCCAACCGCTCGCATCCTTCACGAGCGTGTCGCGATAGATGCCCGTCGTCAGGATCGATGTGGGGTGCTCTTTGTCGCCAAGACGCAGAAGGATCAGATAACACGAGCCCCATGCACCGCCGTCCGCCGCATCAAGCACGAGGTTGTTTGTCCAGTGGCGGGCCTTGAGGCGTTCGGCGAAGCCCTTGGCGAAGTTCGCCAGCGCTTCCGTCCCGGTGAACATGCCCGCAGCCCCGGAATTGAACGTCCCGTCAGCGGTAAAGCACTCCGCCCAGCCGTCGCCGTTGCCCGAGTCGATGGCGTGGTTGTAGCGCGCGTAGAGTTGTTGGATTGCGAGTTGGTCGTCGACCGCCAGTGCTGCCATGGTGGACCCTCCGGTTGGTGGTGGGTGAAGCATACCGGAGCCGGGCATCGCGCGCCGCGCGGCGTTTACTCGCAGGCAAAACGGGGCGTCACAAGTTGAGCCTTGGCCCTCTGTGCGAGAAGGTGCGGCCATGAACTGGCTCACGATCGTGCTCGTGGCGGTGATTGGTTTCGTCACCTGGCGCGCTTATGCCAACGGCTTCATCCGCGAGCTCGTCTCCCTTTCCGCTGCCATCCTCGCCATCCCGGTGGCCGGCATCTTCTACCCTCATCTTTACAACAAGCTCAGTCCCATCATCACCAACCACACGGCGGCGTACCTGGTGTCGTTTCTCGCCATCCTTGCCGGAGTAATTATTGCTGGCCAGGTTGTCGCTCACCTGCTCAAACGCACCGTCACGATGCTGAATCTCGGCGCGGTCGACAGCCTGGCGGGAGGCGCCTTCGGCTTCATCAAGATCGTCATCATCGTCCAGGTCATCCTCATCGCCCTCGTCCGCTTCCCGAGCCCGGACCTCCAGGCCAGCATCGATAGCTCGGCGGTCGCATCGAAGCTCGTCGAAACGGCGCCCGTCGTCCTCGCTTTCCTCCCCAAAACGTTCGACACCGCAATCAACGAATTCAGCAAAGGCGTCGACACGGCCAACAGCCTCCAGGGAGGCCTCGCCGCTCCGGTCCCGACCCCCGAGCCGACCCCACTCCAGTAACTCCGCAGCGCAGAACTGCTCTGAAAGTCGGCTCCGATGATGCTCACCCGCTGCAGTGGCTTGGTTGATTAGGCTCACCTGGTCAGTACCGCGCACGCTAGTAAACGGGCGGCCCGGCTGTCGTCACCTTCAATGGACCGGATAGCGGCAGAAACGAGTGCGTCCAACCGCTGCTTTGGCTGGGTCGCCCCTCAACCGCCGGCTTCCTGCGCAGCAGCGGGGCTGCGCCTCGCGGTCGCCGTACTGACAGGTGTGCTGCCACTCCTGAGCCTCTCGCTTTCATCGGGTTGTGCGCGCCGGGCCATCAGCGACTCAGAACTCAGAACTCAGAACTCAGAACTCGGGCCTTTCCCTCTTGCGCATCACCCCCACAGCCCCACAATCATGCAATCCTCGTCCCGTTCTCATGGAGTGTGCGTTCAACCATGTTTACATCCCTGTCACGTAAGTCCGCCGCCGCGACGGCCTTCGCCGCGCTCGCACTATCCCTGTTGCTGTTGCTGGCCGCCTGCAGCAGCAAGAGCTCCAGTGGCACGAATTCGAAGAAAGTCGCGGCCGATCAGTGGGGCAAGGACGTCTGTACGGCCGCCAAGCCCGTCACCGACCAGTCCGCCGCAAGCGACGCTGCCCTGGCGAAGGTCGATGCTACCGACAACGCCGCCTTCAAATCGTTCCTCCTCACCCAGCTCGACCTCGATGCGAAGGCTGACACCGCCTTCCGCAACAACTTCAACAATATCGGCATGCCCGACATTTCGAACGGCAAGCAGGTCTACGACACCTTCATCGCCCAGTTCGCGATCGAAGATAAGCTGCTGAGCGACACCAAAACCGCGGTCAACAAGCTGGACCCCAAGTCTGCCACCTTCCAGGACGACCTCGGCAAGATCGCGAACACGCCCGAGGACGACTTCAAGGCCAAGCTGACCAAGATCGATGGCGCCCAGCCGGTCGTCGACAGCATCTCCGCCAATACCGACTGCGCGACGATCCTCTTTGCCGGCAGCTCCGATACCCCGTCCGGCGCTTCTGATAGCGGTTCGCCTACGGCCTCTAAGAGCCCGGCCGCAAAGAGCTCGGCCACAGCCTCGCCCAGCACTTCAGGCGGCAGCAACGCCGCGACAACCACCAACGAGAAGTGGGTCTCCGGCCTGTGCACCGCCGCCCAGAGTTTTGGCACCGATATCGAGACCCTCGGAAAGGGTTTCAATCCCACCGCCGACATGTCCGCTTCCCAGATAAAGGACCTCATCGTCAAGTTCCTGAACGAAGCCGATGCGCGGGCCAAGCAGCTTCGCAGTGACATCGACAAGCTGGGCAATCCCGATGTCAAAGACGGCGACAAGATAGAGAGCGCGTTCTCTGCTGCTGCCGGAAAAGTGGTGACGAGCTTCGATGACGCCCTCACGACCACGCAAAAGCTCGACGAGAACGACCCGGCAGACCTGCTTGATGGCCTCACCCAGGTGGGCGACGACCTCGATAGCGCCTCGTCTACCATCGACGACGCGTTCAGCTCGATCAGCGACGACTACGACACGTCGACGCTGTCGAATATCTCCGTTGGCCGTCCGGAGTGCGCGGACCTCTTCGACAAGTAGCGACCGAAAATCAGCCATGCCCCCGTTACTTTGGGGGCATGGCCGAAGGTCCCGGCGACACTGCCTGCATGCTAGACTCTGCGCGCCAGCCCGGCCCAGCTACATTTGCCTCGCTGCGCAGGACGCCGAGATGCCACCAGAAGAGCCGGATTCCGACTTTCTCAAGCTGGCCGCGGGATTGCGCGAGGCAACGCTCGGGCCGCCCGCGCCGATCGCCCAATCGCGGCGCTCGGCAGTCGGCTTTCGCGGCAAGGCGCGGCTCTACTTCTACCCGCCAAAAGACGGCGGACGGCTCGCGACGCCGCTCGTGCTCTTCCCGTACCTTGGCATCAGCCGGCCCTATATCTTCGACCTTCGCCCCGGGGAGTCGTTCGCTGAATACCTGTACGAACAGGGCGTGCCGTTCTACCTCTGCGATTGGGGCGCGTTCGGCCCCGAAGACCGCGACATTGGCATGGACGACGTCATCGGCGACATGATCCCGTCGCTCATCCGCCAGGCCGTCGCCCACTCCGGCGCCGCTGCCATCACCGCGTTCGGTTACTGCATGGGGGTGCCGCTGACGGCGTCAGCGATCGCCGCCGACCCGACGCTCCCTGTGAAGAACCTCCTGACGATGGTCGGCCCGACAGACTTCTCGATTGGCGACTTTCCGATGATGACGGGCGAAGACCACTTCGATGTCGATGCAATCGTCGAGACGTTCGACCTCATGCCAGCCGAATTCATTCGTTCGGGGTTCAGGATGATGAACCCCGTCGGCGACGCGCAGCAGATGACGAACCTCGTGAAGAACGCCTCGAATCCCGAGTGGCTGATCGGCTACAAAGCGATGAACCGCTGGTCCAGCGAATGGATGCCGCTGCCCAAGCAGTTCTTCCGCCAGTGGGTGCGACACTTCTACCAGCAGAACGAGTTGGTCAACGGACAATTCCGCGTTTGCGGCGAGAAGGTCAACCTGCGCGACATTACGGTCCCGCTCTTCGCCGTCGCGGCCACCCACGACGACATCGTGCCCGTCGGCAGCGCCAAAGCGCTCGTCGATAGCGTCGGCAGCACGGACAAGCACTTCCTCGAACTCGAAGGCGGCCACATCTCAGTGATTGCGGGGCGTAAGGCGCGGCAGGTCACGTGGCCGGCGGTCACGGAGTGGCTGAAGGACCACGACGGCTAGGGGGCCTTGGTCGCTAGTTATATTCGCAGAATAGCCGCAAGCCAGCCTGCCCTCATCCCCCGGCCCCTTCTCCCGACCGTGCGGGAGAAGGTGGGGTAACGGTTACTCCCTCTCCCGCGCAGTCGGGAGAGGGCCGGGGTGAGGGCTCGCCTGCTCTGCTGCCACTACCGTATTGACCAGCAGCATCGCGATCGTCATTGGGCCGACTCCGCCGGGCACTGGCGTGATCCACGAAGCCACCTCTTTGAGCGCATCGAAATCGGAATCGCCGACGAGCCGCCACCCGCGTTTGCGCGAAGCGTCGTCGATGCGGTTCGTGCCCACGTCGATCACGACCGCGCCGGGGCGCACCATGCCGGCGGTCAAGGTGTTGGGCCGGCCCGCGGCGATGACCACGATGTCCGCTTCGCGCGTAAAGCAGCCGATGTCCGGCGTGGCCGTGTGGCAGATGGTGACCGTGGCGTTGCCGCCCCTCGCTTTGTTGCTCAACAGCACCGCGAGGGGCCTGCCCACAAGCGTCGAACGCCCGACCACGACAACATGCTTGCCTGCCGGGTCGTTGCCGGTGCGAGCCAGGAGCTGGACGACGCCGTTCGGTGTGCACGGGATGGCGCCATCCAGTTCTCCGCGAAGCAGCCGCCCGAGGTTGACCGGGTGGAGTCCATCGGCGTCCTTGCGCGGGTCCACCGCATCCACATACGCGCGCTCGTCGATCTGCGGCGGCACCGGAAGCTGGGGCAGGATGGCATGGAAACGCTCATCCGCATTGAGCTGCGCAACGAGCTCGAAAAGTTCCGCCTGGCTTGTCTCAGCAGGCAAGCGAAACGTCTCGGAGAAGATGCCCATCTCCGCGCACGTTTTCGCCTTCGAACTCACATAGCTGACCGAAGCGGGGTCATCGCCAACAAGGATAGCCGCCAGGCCCGGCTGAACACCCCGAGCCTTGAGCGCCGCAATGCGCGGCACAAGCTCGGCCCGAATCTCCGCCGCAATCGCCAGTCCATCGATGATCTGTGCCGTCATGTTGGCAAGAGTAGCAAAGAACGGAGTTCCGAGTTCCGAGGCCCGAGGCCCGAGGGGAAAGCACTGTCTGAACCGCGCACGTCAGTAAGCGGACCGATGTTTTGCACCCTGCTGGGCCTTCAGGAGCGATGTTCCAGAGTCTGGCCGTATCGCTGAATCGTCATGTCCGCTTACCTGGGTTGCGGCCTACGTGCGCGGTTCGGATAGGCGTTGCTCGACGAGTAGCGCTCCGACGCACGCGCCTCCGCGCTCGCCCCCACGCCCCCACCCCTCTACGCTTATCCCGATGCCCACAAAGTTCGCCGTCGGGATAGATATTATTGAGATTGACCGGGTTGAGGACGTGATTCGCCGGCATGGCGACCGCTTTCTCGGCCGCATCTTCACACCCGACGAGATAGCCCACTGCCGTGGCCGCGTGCCGGAGCTCGCCGCCCGCTTCGCCGCCAAGGAGGCGGTCATGAAGGCACTTGGGACGGGCGTGCGCGGGGTGGGGTGGAAGGATATCGAGGTGCTTCCCAACCGCCGTGGCAAGCCGCTCATCTTTCTTTATGGACGCGGCGCCGCCCGCGCTGAGCAGATTGAGCTGCGCGGGCTCGAAATTTCGCTCACGCATTCGAAGGCGTTCGCCATCGCCTCAGTGGTCGGCGAACGTGCGCTGACCGAATCCGAAGATACGCCGCGGCGGGGCGAGTCCGCCCTCCGCCTCATTCGCGAAAAGGGGCTGCGATGAAGCTCGTCACGAGCACCGAAATGCGCGCACTGGAGGCCGCCGCCGTGGAGGCGGGCATCTCCGAGAAGCAGCTGATGGAAGAGGCCGGGTTGGCCGTCGCGCAGGAAGCGTGGATGCTGCTCGGCTCGCTCGATGGCCGTCGCATCGTTGTCCTCGCCGGGCCGGGCAACAACGGCGGCGATGGCCTCGTCGCTGCCCGCCACCTCTGCGATTGGGGCGCCGATGTCGCGGTCTGGGTCGCACGAAAGCGCAAGGACACGTCGCTCGAACCGGAACTGGAGCAGCGCGAAATCCCCATCGTCCAGGGAGAGGACGACCCAGCTTACGAGCGCCTCGACACGCTTCTGACGGCGGCCGAGCTGGTCATCGATGCGCTGCTCGGCATTGGCCAGAAGCACGCTCTCGAACCTGACGAGCCGATCACCGTCGCGCTGCGCAAGCTGGGCGATGCCCGTAAAGGCTTTTCGCCGCCGAAAGTCGTCGCCGTGGACCTGCCTACCGGTATCAATGCGGACAGTGGTGCGGTCGACCCCGCAGCGGTAGAACCCGACATAACGGTGACGTTCGGCCTCCCCAAGGTGGGCATGTACCAGGCGCCTGCGAGCGCCCTCCTCGGCCGGGTGCAGGTCATCGATATCGGCATCCCGAAGGCCGCGCAGGATGCCGTGCAGCTCGAACTGTTGACCGCCCGCTGGGCCAAAGACACCCTCCCGCAGCGCCCGGAAGATTCGAACAAAGGCACGTTTGGCAAGCTGCTCGTTGTTGGCGGATCGCGCAACTACATCGGTGCGCCACGCATGGTCGCCACCGCGGCCTATCGCGCGGGTGCCGGCCTCGTGACGGTCGCCTGCCCGAAAGGCATCCTGCCCGTGCTTGCGGGGGCGCTCGCCGAAGCCACATGGCTCCCCCAGCCCGAGACGGACGAGGGCGGTCTTGCGGCCGAGAGCGCGCCCGCATTGCGCAACGCCTGGCATGGCTTCAGCGCCGCCGTGGTCGGCCCTGGCACGGGCGATTCCGAAGACACCCGCGCCTTCACGTGGGCGGTGCTGGACGATATCGCCGCCGACCTCCCGGGCGCCGCGGTGCTCGATGCCGATGCTCTCAACGCAATCGCGACCTTCGCCGATGCCCACGAACGCGTACCTTCCAACGTCGTCCTCACGCCCCACCCGGGCGAGCT
>DATNET010000365.1:0-2798 GCA_035606745.1 Tepidiformaceae bacterium | reverse complement strand
GAGCGTGCCAGCGAGCACGGGCAGCCCCATCCCAAGCATCACGACGCCGGTCTGGGGCATTTCGCGCGCCGCCACGACGCACATGAGTTCGGCGAGCGTGTAATCGTCGCTCATGGCGCATCCTTTTCTGGCATCCGGAATCGCAGGTGCGATGCATGGGCGTAGCTGACGTCCGGCTCCGGCCACGGCCCGGTGTCAGCACGAAAAGCGTCGAGGGCATCCTTGCCGAACGTATCGACGTATTTGCGGATGTAGTCCGCGCGGTCCTCCACGCCATGGATCCACTCGGCCGCGAACGCCTCGTAGCCCTCCGCCTGGCCGATGTGGCTCATTTCCTTAGCGTGGAAGGCATAATCCGCGTCGTAGTGGCCAACGAACGGGCTGGGGTGAGCGCCCCACGGCATGTGCACGACCGCGGCGACACGGAATCCCGGCACAACGGTGCGGCCGGGGTCGGCGCGAATCACATCGCGGGAGACGATCTCCTCGACCGAAACGATGGGCTTCTTCGCGGCCCAAAACGCCCACTTCGCATCGCCCATGTGGCCCCAGAGCTGGACGTTGCCATCTTCGTCGGCGCGGTGCGCGTGGAGGATGGCGACATCGGGCTTGAGCGCAGGCAGCAACACCACCTTCTGCCCGTCGAACGGCGAATCCATGACCTCCCACTTTTTGTAGCCCGGGATCCCGCCGGGGTGTTCCTGGTACTCGGCGCTCAGATAGTCGGTGCCCAAAAACGACCGCGTCGGGATGAACGGCATGCCGAGCGCGCCCGCCATGAGCATGAGCGCGATCGCCTGGTTGCTGTAGTCCTCAAACTGGAGTCGTCCGTCGTTCATCATCTCCGTGACCGCTCCCGGCCGAAGCGCGCCGGCAATGTAGCCGCTACGCACGCGATTCGAGCAGCCCGCCATGAACAGCAGCGTCGCCTGCGGCCCGACCGAGCCGCCCAGGCATTCGAGGTTTCGGCGCTTCTGCCGGATGATCTCGTGCGTGAGCCCGTATGCGACGCTTGTATAGCCCACGTAGACGCTGTCGCCGTCCGCGACAAAGCGTTCGACCGCGTCGTGTTCGCTCATGACTTTGCTCATCGTTGGCTGATACTACCGAAGCGCGCCGGATCGAGCGACCACCCGGCGAGCGGGTCCGGCCTTTGCTACACTTGCGCCGAAGCGGCGGGCCGCGAGCGGTGGCCAACTTGGAGGCGTGCCGATGTCCCAAACCGAATCGCTTGTGCCCGACGAGGCTCGCGAAATGATCGGCGAGCCGCTGAGCGAACCCGTCACCAGTACGATCACGGCCAAGGAAGCTCAGCGCTTCGCCTACGCGGCCGGAGACCTCAACCCGATCTACTTCGATGAAGAGGCGGCGCGGGCGGCCGGATACGAGACGCTGGTCGTGCCGCCGACGTTCCTCGCCTGGGCCCTCGCTCCCTACCGCCCGCCCACAGAGGTGCGCACCGATGGCCTTTATCGCGGCGGTGGCGCGCGCACGTTCAAACTTCGCGTGCAGCGAGTGATGTTCGGCGGCGAAGAATGGGACTTCCTCACTCCCGTCTACGCCGGTGACACGATCACCTCGACCACCCGCCTCAAGGACCTCGAAGAGAAGGTCGGAGGCTCTGGACCGTTTGTCTTGCAGACGACCGAGACGACGTTCATGAACCAGGAAGGCCAGATCGTCGCCCGAGTGCGCGGCAAGAGCATTGCGCGATGAGCTCGGCGCGATGAGCAGCGGGATCAGCGGCGACACGGCCAGCCAGCGCTTCATCGACGACGTCGCAGAGGGCGACGAACTCCCACCGATGGTCAAAAACGCGAGCCGCGCACAACTCTTTCTCTTTAGTGCGGCGACGAATAATCCCCACCGTATCCACTACGACCGCGAGTACGCGGCGACGGAAGGCCACCCGGATGTCCTCGTCCATGGCCCGCTGCAGGGCGCGTGGCTCACGCAGTTCATTTCCGACTGGATGGGACCGCGCGGCCGACTTCTGACGCTCACGCTTCAGAATCGTGGCCGCGCTTTCCCCGAAAGCGACCTCACCTTCAAGGGAAGGGTGAAGGCGGTCCGGCCCGAAGGAATTGTTGAACTCGAAGCGTGGGAAGAAGATGCCGACGGGCACGTCCTCGTGCCGGGCACAGCGACCGTCCGCCTCCCGCGCCGCGAATGAGAGCGGCATCGCGCTAGAATCTCCCCATGAATTCGACTGGCGTCCGGTTGGTCGACGTGCTCGGGGCGTTGTCGTTCGCATCCGACCTGGCCTTCGGGCTTGAATTCGAGGACGGGATTCGCTCGTGCTACATCGCTGCGCGCCTCGCCCAGGAACTGGGCGCGGATCCGAGTACTCGACTCTCTACCTACTACGCCTCACTCCTCAAGGATGCGGGTTGCACGTGCTGGACGAGTGAGCTCGCCGAGTTCTGGGGTTGCGACGAAATCACGGCACGGCGCGACCTGCTGGTGTTCGGCAACATGCGCAGCGCAGCGTTTCGCATGCGCTGGATGGGGAAGAACGTGGGGAATGGGCTTTCTCTGCCGGCTCGGCTCGGGCGAATGGCGGACGTGGCCCTCAACAGCGATGAGTTTGTCCGCGAGGGGTTCCGCTCAAGCTGCGAAGTCTCATCCCGGATTGCGGAGCGAATGGGCATGCCCTCGGCGGTGCAGGAAGCACTGCTCCACATCTTCGAGCAGTGGGACGGCCGGGGCTTCCCGGATGGCCTGCCCGGCGAGCGAATTCCACTCATTTCGCGCATCATCCTCGCCGGGTTCATGCTCGGCCCGGTGCACCGCGCCTC
>DATNET010000355.1:0-2923 GCA_035606745.1 Tepidiformaceae bacterium | reverse complement strand
CCGTCCAGGAAGATGCATCCGGCCGATGGCGGCGTGGCGCCGGAGATGATGTTGAGGATCGTGCTCTTGCCCGAACCGCTCGGACCCAGCAGCGTGAGAAACTCACCGCGTCGCACACTGAGGTCGAGCGGATGCAGGACGGTCGTATTGCCATACCGCTTGCTGACGCCTTCGAAGCGAACGGCGATGTCCTGACCGAGGTGCTGCTGACTGTTCATTGCGTTTCGCTCCGACCGTTGCGACCTCTCGGCGTGCCCGACGCCCGGGGGAACTAACGGGCTCGCACTGAAGGCCATCGTGCTCATTTTCCGCGGTCCCAGCAATCGTCGATGGCCGTCGACAGAAACTGCTTCTGAATTCGCTCGGTGGGCGTCTTCTGGAAGCGCTCGACGAACGCGACAAAACGCGGCACCTGGAAGACGGCCATCCTCGGCTCTGCCCATCCGAGCAGCTTTTCGGCGGTAAGGTCGGCGGTGCGCCGTTTCACGAAGAGCTTGAGGTCCTCGTCGGCAAACTCGTTGCGTACGCCGATCAGCGCGCACTCCTCGACATCGGGGTGCTGGCTGAAAACACGCTCGACCTCCCACGCCGAGATGTTCTCGCCCCTCCTTCGCAGGCTGTCCTTCTTGCGACCGAGGAAATAGAAATGCCCTTCTTCGTCCCGGCGGGCCAGATCACCGGTATAGAGCCAGCCGTCGCGCAGCGCGTTGGCCGTTGCGTCGGGGTTGTTGTAATAGGCTTGGACAAGCACGCCCGGTTCCCGACCACGCACCCGCATCTCACCCGGTTCGCCGGTCGGCGGCTTGCCGCCTGACCCGTCTATCAATTCCACTTCGAAATACGGGACGGCGGTGCCGACCGAGCCGAGCTTGCCCTGCGGATTGATCGTGGAAAAGCTCGAGGTCTCGGTCATGCCGTAGCCCTCGTGGATGCGGACGCCGAACCGGTCCTCGAAGGCACGCCAGATCTCTAGGGGCACGCCACCGCCCCACGCAATCTTCACTCGATGATCCCGGTCTAGCGGAGACGGAGGTTGCTTCATCAGCAACTGCAATACGCCGCCCACGAAGTGGATGTGCGTCACGCCGTGAGCGCGAGCCTCATCCCAAAGCCTGGACGCACTGAATCTCGGCACCAGCACCAGCGTCACGGGCACCATCAACGCCAGCACCAGCACCTCGGTTCCGAACACGTGATAGATGGGATCCCAGAAATGCAGCACGCTGCCCGGCTCGATGCAACCGATCCAGATGGAGCCCAGCGCGGCGGCGCGCAGCATCCGGTCGGGCATCACGACGCCCTTGGCGGCACCGGTCGTCCCCGAGGTGTATAGGATCTGACGAAGGCGGGAGTCCGTTTGCTCGACGGGGGGCGGCGCGCGATAAGCCGTGTCGTCGTAGAGCACCGAGGCCACGAGTGGATTCTTGCCTTTGGGCGGATGTCGCCAGACGAGCACCATCTTCTCGCCACGCAGCGCGATTACCTCCTGCAAGGCAGGCTCGTACTCGCCGTCTGCGACAAGCACTTGCGGGTCGGCATGGGTGAAGATGTGCGCGAGACCCATGCCCTTTAGCGCGGTATTGATCGGAACGTGGACGGCTCCGATCTCCATGAGCGCGAAGAAGGTGACGATGTGGTCGAGGTGATGCGAGAGCATCACCGCGACGTGCATGTCGGCCCGCACGCCCCGTGCGTACAGGACGCCGGCAGCGTGGTGCACCCGCTCCGCCAGACCGGCGTAGGTGACCTCGAGTCCGGACGCCTTGCAATACACGTGACCGGGCAGCCGCTGGGCGGCCTGCGCCAGAAGCTTCGGGACGTTGTCCTCCGAAGAAAAGAACCGGGTCTGCGCGCTCATCACCGCGTCATTGCATCCAGCGCTCGTGGTCTTCGAAGCGCCAGGTCTCCGCGCCACTCGTCGGATCGAAGTCGCGGCGGGCGGTGAAGCGCCCGCTGATGACCTGGGTCGCCATCGCGAAGAAGCCGAACAGCGCGGCGCGCATCTCGTCGGTGGCAATCGCCGTGAACGGCGCGAACGACCGGAAGCTCACCTCGGAGACGGTTTCCGACTTGCGCGAGAGCTCCGCGTCGTTGCGGAACGAGCGCAGGATCTCTGCCGCGAGGAGCGCTGCCGCATGCGCAGTCCGCTCCGTCGCGCCGACCTGCTTGGTCAACTGGCCGGTGTACTGAACGGCCAGGAAGCGCATCGCCATGCGCACGACGTTCTGGGCCGTCTGTTCGCCAAAGTGCTTGATCACCGCTTCGATGGCGTGCAGCGCGTAGTCAGCAGCGTAGTTGTGGCTGCCTTTGAGGATTCGCGCCTCGGGCCAGGCCTTGGTGTCGAGCTTGGGCGCGGTGGCGGGATCGAACTCGGGGCTCGACACGACCGGACGGATCGCCATGCGCTCCGACGGCGCGAGGTCGCGGTCGCATTCCTCGAAGTAGCCTTCGTCGTACGGATGACCTTCGGCGATGAACTTCGTCGCGACCCATCGCAGGCGCGGGCAGCCGATCAATTCACCGTTACGCGGATGCCAGGTCGACAAGATCGTGCGCCGTACCGAGCTCGGTACGGCCATCGCGGCGATGCCGGGGAAACTACCCCAGGGCGGCATGTAGCGGATCCATGCTTTCTTCGGCGATTCCTGGATGAAGTGCATCGTCAGGCCGCCGATCGAATTGCTGAAGTAGTGGTACTTCGCGGCGGCCACGGCGGGCGGCTCCTTCTCGATGCCCAGCTTGACCAAGGCATCGCGAAAGCGAATCGACTGCTCGGCGGACATTAGCGTACGCCACACGTCGTTGAGCGCCTGTTCGCCTTTCTCGCGATACAGCACGGCGGTGACTGCGCTCACCACGAGCCAACCGAAAGTGCTGGACAGGGCCACGCGCTCGCGCAGGGAGGGGAGGTCTTCGGGGGGCT
>DATNET010000343.1:0-3046 GCA_035606745.1 Tepidiformaceae bacterium | reverse complement strand
AAGGCGCTCGAGAAGTAGACGCTCTACGAATGGCCGAGCACCGGGTGCGGTTCGTACGCCGCTTCGAGAGCTGACACTTCGGCATAGGAGAGCTTGATGTCGAGTGCGCCAATCGCTTCCTCCAGCTGGTAAGGCTTGCTGGCGCCGATGATCGGCGCGGAGATCCAGGGCTTGCCGAGCATCCATGCCAGTGCCACCTGTGCGGGCTTGACGCCGCGTTCAGCTGCCACGCCCGTCACGGCATCGACGACGTGGAAATCGGAGTCGCGGTAATACAGCGAGTGGGCGAAGTCGTCTGAGCGGGAACGCGTGGTCTCGTCCTGTTTAGCGGCGCTGCGGTTGCCAGCCAGAAACCCACGCGCCAGCGGACTCCACGGGATGAGTCCCACGCCCTGCTCACGGCATAGCGGGATCATCTCCCGCTCTTCTTCGCGGTACACAAGGTTGTAGTGATTTTGCATCGAAACGAATTTGCTCAGCCGTGCGTTTCCGCAACGTGCTGGGCCTTGGAGAACTGCCAGGCGTACATGCTCGATGCGCCGATATAGAGTGCCTTACCTGCGCGCACGACGTCGTTGAGCGCCTCCATCGTCTCTTCGATCGGTGTCGAATAATCCCAACGGTGGACCTGGTAGAGGTCAACATAATCAGTGCCGAGCCGCTTCAGCGATGCGTCGATGCTTTGCATGATGTGCTTGCGCGAGAGACCGCGTTCGTTCGGGCCGCGGCCCATTGGGTTGCATACCTTCGTGGCAATGACGACCTGATCGCGCTGGGCGAGCTCTTTTAATAGCTTGCCGGTGACGCTTTCGCTCGCGCCGATGGAATAGACGTCCGCGGTGTCGAAAAAGTTCATGCCGGCATCGAGGGCGCGTTGGACGAATGGACGGGCTGCGTCTTCATCGAGCACCCAGTCACGCCAACTGCTGCTGCCGTAGGTCATCATCCCGAGACAGAGCCTGGAGACTTTCAAGCCAGTCTTGCCGAGGTTGTTGTACTGCATTGCGACCACTCCAGGGGAATTGTGTATCGTCTGCGCACTCGCGGCGCCGATGCCGACCGGGCGAGGACGCTATCGGCGGCTTGCTCTCATCGGCTCAAACGCGGCTAGACTGCCGGTCATGGAGATCGCGGAACTCGCAACCGAACAATATTGTTATCTCACGACGACGGGCCGGGCCAGTGGAGAACCACGGGAAATCGAGATCTGGTTTAGCCTCGTTCCCAACGCCACACGAGCCACGGAACGCGCCACACTCTACATGATTTCGGGTGGCGGACAGCGCGCGAACTGGGTGAAAAACTTGCGCAAAGAGCCACGGTGCACGGTCCGGATCGCTGGCGCCACGTTTCGAGGCGCCGGCCGTGTCGTTGCTCCGGGGTCGCAAGAAGATGCAGTCGCACGCAAGCTGTTGTTCGAAAAGTATTCGCCCGGCTACAGCGGCAGCCTGGAAGCGTGGGCTCGTGACGGGCTGCCCGTCGCCGTTGACATCGAACTTAGCTGAGCGATTCGCCGGTCTAACGCTTTGCGGGGCTAACCCTGGCCGCCGATATCGACGGGCTTGCCTTCTTGCTCGGCGACGTTCACCTTGAGCGATTCGCCCACGCTGGCGTCTCCGGTGGCGTTTGCGTCGATCTTGTTCATCGAATCGGCGACGTGACTATCGCCACCGTCGCGGCCGAGAGCTTCGATCTCCGCTTTCTTCTCCGCGATTTCGGCGTGTAGCGACGAGATCGTCGACATGTGGGCCAGGACTTCGGCGTTTTCGACCTTCAGATCGCCGGATTCCAGGGACGGATACAGCACCTGGCCGATCGCATCCTTTTCGGAGCTAATTTTGGATTCGAGCCTGCGGAGCTCGATTTCGAGTTTTCCTCGCTGCGCCTGGCGCTTGCTCGCCCCCGCGAGGTCCCCGGTGACTTCCTTCGCACGCCTAAAGAGCGACATGACCTTCTCCTTCTCCGCCTGGCGGAGCGCACATTTGATAACGCGCCGCACGGCACCGCCAACGGAGGATACCGCAGACGTGAGTGCGTGTGCCGACAGAAGCATCGGCGTTCACGCATTACGCGCGGTGATGTGCCCGACACTTCAGGGTTTCAATTTCATCGCGCGCGGTGCGGCGCGTCACTTAGGGGCGAATGGCGCCAACCACGCACGGACGCCCGCGTCCTCGGTGGCCGAGGGGAGCGCCCGGCACATGTCGGCGGCGTGCGCCGGGTCGTGCGATGCCCAGAGTTCGAGGTAGCGCAGGAACGTGATGCTGTGGTGGTGGAAGTCGAACTTCGCTTCGAGTACCTCGGGTGTGAACCGGTCCACCGCAGCCCAGAGCCGTTCGCGGTGCCGGGCTCCTTCTGCCAGCAGGTCCTCGACGGAGGCGCCGCGGCGTGCAACGACCTCCGCTTCGTTCCACGTGTCGATGTTGAACGCGGCGCCTTCTTCGCCCCTGGGGCGCCACGGTTTGCCGTCGGCCTGGTGTTCGAACCAGTCGCCCACCCAAATATCGATGGTGGCGAGGTGAGCGATGTAATCCTTCACGGTCCAGGTAGCCTGCGGCACATCGAGCGCCAACTCGTCGGCAGACAACGAGCGGGAGAACGCCTCGAAGCGCGTCCGGTTCTCGTTGGTAAGTTCGTAGACATGGTTGAGCTGTGGATCCATATTCCCTCCTCGGCTGCGGTTGAAATCACAGCTGCCTCTCGCCGAATTGAGGCGGCCGCAGCGTGCCCTCACCCCGGCCCTCTCCCGACCGTGCGGGAGAGGGGAAGCGACGGTGCCATTGTCATCCCTGGTCGTGCGCCGTCCCGGCGATCTTAGAACTTAGAACTCGGCCGCCTACCGCCCGCCGTAGCCGAACATCACCTGGGCGATGCGGCGGATCTGGATCTCTTCCGAGCCTTCTGTGATGCGGTAGCGGCGGTGGTGGCGGTAGATGTGTTCGAACGGCATGTGCCGCGTGTAGCCAATCCCGCCGTGCACCTGCATCGCGCGGTCCGCCGCATCGCACACGAGCCGGTTGGCGCGATAGTTGCACATCGCCACCTT
>DATNET010000329.1:0-5146 GCA_035606745.1 Tepidiformaceae bacterium | reverse complement strand
CGCCCCCGGCGTCGCGCCAGTAGACGCCTTCCGACAACCGCTTTGGCCCTCGCATGCAGGCGTTCCCCGGCGCGCGATGTCCGCCCTGGGGGTGGCGTTGCCAGTTCGCGAAACCGGCGGCGATGTCCTCCATCGCTCGTTCCATCGGCGCGTCCGTCCGCCGAGCCTCGATGAGGGCGCGAAGCACGATTTCGGCCATCTGCGTGTCGTCGGTGTAGGGCGCGAACCGGGCGCCTTCACGTTCCCACCAGAGTTCGAAGCCAGTAACACCGATCGGCCCATAGCGTTGGCGGATGGCACGACCCGAGAGGAACTCCGTGGGGTGGCCGAGTGCGTCGCCAATTGCCGCGCCGAGGACTGCTCCCGCGACACGCGATCGAATGGATGGGCTCATCGTCGGGACCTTCCCCGCTGGCCGTCCCCAGAGCTTGCGCGGAGCGCGAGCACCGCCAAATCGCAAACGTGAGGCGCCAGACATCGCAGCTGTAGTTCAGCGAAGTCTAACGCCCCACGCGACACCAGCTGTCGTCAACGTTTGACGGCACTGATGAAATGCCGGCCGGGGCTATTGCTTTAGGACGACGAAGACATCAAGCGAACCAACAACAGTGTCGGTCGGCGAAACGCCTGGCGGCAGCGGAGCGTCCGGCGGGAAGATGTCGCCGACCGTGCCGATGAGGGACGTGCTCGTGCATTCAGTCGTCGTCTGGTTGGGATGACCAGGAACGCCGAACGGTTCTGAATCGAGGACCACGCCAGCAGTGGTGTCGGTAATCGTGAAGGTGCCGGTGACGGGGATGCCATGGCCCTTGACGCCCACAATTTGGCCGGCCCCGTTCGAGCCCTCTGGATTCGGGACGGCCACCATAAAGTCCGTGCCCGCGCATGTGATGGATTGGACACCGCGTCCATTGTTGCCCGTGCCGTTGCCAGCTCCTCCACCTGGCCCGGACGCGCCGGCTACGCCGACGCCCAATGCCGCCACCGCGGCTGTCGCTGAGAGGAGGCTGATGCAGATGAACCGTCGTTTCATGTTGTACTCCTTTCTGTTCGACACGTACGTCGCTCGCGACAACGCCTGTTGCAACGAGTCGAATATTCAGGATAAAAACCGGACGCCGCGCGTCAAGTGGCATTCAGCGCGACGAACCGAACCGGCGCAGATACCTCAACATCACGTCACACGTCTGACTTCCGAATACTAAATCGCCCCTCCACCACACTTCGTCTGCACAACTCGTTACCGAATTCGCCTGAACTGTTTACGCAAGCCCCGTAGCGCTGAGCCTCCCCGCTGGGTAGTACTTGTAGGCGACGGCACCGCCCCGTGCCCACCACACGCCAGGAGACGGTGAGGTATTTATGACACGATTCAACGGCGCGGTCAGGCGAATAACAGCTACGCTTGCGCAATCCGCCCGCAGGCCGCGCTATGCACTCGGGGCCACGCTGGCAGTGGTCGCGGCGTGCGGTGCAATCACGGCCGCGGCAGCGCTCGTGGGCGAGACCCCGACGGCGAACGTGGGCAGTTCGAGCGTCCAGGAGATCGCAACTTCAACAACGACCACTACTTCGACCGATACACAAACGCAGGCCTCCACCGCGAGTTCGACGGTCGCATCCAGCAACACCCCGCAGCCGGCCGGCAACTCCCTGGTGGTGCAAGCGGACGCGTCGGATACGTCGACCGCGACCGCCACCGACACCGGCACCGCTATTGCCCCCACCAAAGCGGACCCGCACAGCAACGGCCATGGCTGTGACGACATCATCCACGCTGCGGCGTTCACTCCCGGGCCCGGTGGCCCGGTCGGCTGCACCGTGGGCAACAGCGGCGACCACCGCCAGAACGGCGTGACGTCTACAGCGACACCAACCCCCACGGATACGACGACGGCAACTTCGACTACGACCGCGACGGACACCACCACTGCGTCGACGGCGACTGCCGAGTCCGACCCTCATTCAAACGGCCACGGCTGCGACGATGTCAATCCTGCCGATCTCGGCCAGGGCGCGTCGCCCGGCGGTCCCGTCGGCTGCACCGTTGGTAACAGCGGCGA
This sequence comes from Tepidiformaceae bacterium, assembly GCA_035606745.1. GTDB lineage: Bacteria > Chloroflexota > Dehalococcoidia > Tepidiformales > Tepidiformaceae > DATNET01. The sequence continues at coordinate 3,083 of DATNET010000329.1, read as the reverse complement.
CCATCGCCAAAACGGAACCAACGCCGCCACACCGACTATGACGACCACGACGGCCGCCGCCCCGGCCGCCGCAGGCACACCCGCGGTGACCACGACCGGCGCCACGGGGTCCGGAAACCACGGTCACGGCAAGAAGTAATAGCCCGCAAGTGCACTTCGCGGTCAGGCCTCCGCCGCCATGTAGAATGGCGGCGGAGGCGAGTATGACCGCCACGGTCGAAGAAACAGTCGTCAAGCTACTCGAAGCTACCCGCGAGATGGCATCGCAATTGCTTGCCCTTTCCAGCGGGGAGCTGTCGCAACCGTCGTCCCACGTCTGCGCGCAGGGCCACGATTTGTGGGCGCTGCTCACGAACGATATCGACCACGAGACGATCCACACGGGTCAGGTCCTTGAGGCGCGGTACGAGAACGGTGACACAGCCAGCCCGATGGAGCGCCTGGTAGGGGAATGGTTGATCGCCCGGGCCCGCTTGATCGCCTCGTTCATAGGCATGAGCGATGAGGCGCTCAATCAGCCAACCTCTCCAGATGGCTGGACATACGCACAGGTAGCGAACCACGTCTTCCGTCTCCAGGAGCATTCGCTCGCCACGATTTCCAGCGACATCGCCTCACGTGCGAGCCGGTAGAGGCTACTGTGCGTTCCCGCTGACACTTTAGGATGGGCTAACGGCGGGCGGGCCGCCGTGCTTACCTGTTAAGGACGAACGAGCCGTCTCTCCGTCGAGATTGACAACCCGGTGTTGGGGCGGGACGATCCCACCCGCATAACCGCACCAGCGGCGCGAGCGTTGAGCTGGGAAATCGCGTCCTGAACCGGGCCGACTCCCATTACCCCCGCGCCGCCTTCCGCCAGTTGTTCGAAGGAGAAATGACATGCCCGCGAAACAGGCCTGGTGGCCGAATGAGCTCAATCTGAAGATCCTCCGCCAGAGTTCTCACCTGACAGATCCGCTCGGTGAGGACTTCAACTATGCTGAAGAGTTCAAAACGCTCGACCTGGACGCACTGAAGCAAGACATCAACGAGTTGATGACCACGTCCCACGACTGGTGGCCGGCCGACTACGGACACTACGGGCCACTTTTCATCCGCATGGCATGGCATAGCGCGGGCACGTACCGTATTGGCGACGGCCGCGGCGGGGCCGCATCTGGCACGCAACGCTTCGCCCCCCTTAACAGCTGGCCCGACAACGCCAACCTCGATAAGGCCCGCCGGTTGCTCTGGCCGATCAAGCAGAAGTACGGCCGCAAGATCTCCTGGGCCGACCTGATGATCTTTGCCGGCAACTGCGCCCTCGAATCCATGGGATTCAAAACTTTCGGTTTTGGCGGCGGCCGCGAAGACGTCGCAGAGGCCGAAGAGGACCTCTACTGGGGGCCCGAAGGCACCTGGCTGGGCGATGAACGCTACCGGGGCGAGCGCGAACTCCTCGAACCCCTCGCCGCTGTCCAGATGGGACTCATTTATGTGAATCCAGAGGGGCCAAACGGTAAGCCGGACCCCGTCGCCGCAGCCAAAGATATTCGCGAAACGTTCCGCCGCATGGCCATGAACGACGAGGAAACCCTTGCCCTCATCGCGGGCGGACACACCTTCGGGAAGACCCATGGCGCGGCCGACCCGCTCAAATACGTTGGGCCCGAACCAGAGGCTGCCCCGATCGAACAGCAGGGCCTTGGCTGGAAGAACAGCTTCGGCACCGGCCGGGGCGACGATACCATCACGAGTGGACTCGAAGGTGCGTGGACCAACAATCCAGTGAAATGGGACAACGGCTTCTTCGAAAATCTCCACGGCTACGAATGGGAACAGACCAAGAGCCCGGCCGGCGCGGCGCAGTGGACCCCCAGGGAGGCGTCCGCGGTGGGCACCGTGCCAGACGCCCACGATCCGTCCAAACGGCACGTCCCCGTCATGCTCACGACCGACATTGCCCTCCGGGTCGACCCGATCTACGCCCCGATCGCGAAGCGCTTCCACGACAACCCGGACGAATTCGCCGACGCCTTCGCACGGGCCTGGTACAAGTTGACCCATCGCGATATGGGACCGCACAACCGGCTGCTCGGGCCTCTGGTGCCAGAGCCGCAGCTGTGGCAGGACCCGGTGCCGAAAGTCGACCACGAGCTCATCGGCGAGCCGGAAATTGCCGACCTCACGGGCCGTCTCCTCGCATCGGGACTGACTGTTCCCCAGCTGGTCTCGACGGCCTGGGCAGCCGCGGCCTGCTATCGGGACACCGACAAGCGCGGCGGCGCGAACGGCGCGCGCATCCGGCTCTCCCCCCAAAACGACTGGGAGGTCAACGAACCGGCGCAGTTGAGGGACGTGCTGCAAACGCTGGAGCGCGTTCGCAGCGAATTCAACGGCGCCCAGTCCGGTGGAAAGCGGGTTTCGCTGGCCGACGTGATCGTCCTCGGCGGTTGCGCTGCCATCGAAAAGGCTGCAAGGGACGCGGGGCACCCCGTTCAGGTGCCATTCACGCCGGGCCGCACTGATGCTTCGCAGGACCAGACCGATGTCGAGTCGTTCTCCGTGCTCGAACCCAGGGCCGATGGATTCCGCAATTATCTGCGAGGCGGGCAGGAAAAATCGGCGGAAGAACTGCTACTGGACCGGGCGCACATGCTCGCCCTCAGCGGCCCCGAAATGACTGTCCTCGTCGGCGGTATGCGTGCCCTCAATGCGAACTTCAACCACTCGCCGCTCGGCATCTTCACGAGTCGACCAGGGACGTTGACCAACGACTTCTTCGTCAACCTGCTCGACATGGCCACCGATTGGCAGCCATCCGCGACGACCGAGGGCGTCTTCGAAGGACGGGACCGTGCAACTGGCCAGCTCAAATGGAGCGGGAGCCGCGTCGACCTGGTCTTCGGTGCAAACGCCCAACTCCGCGGGTTCGCCGAAATCTATGCCTCAGCTGGTGGCCAGGAAACGTTTGTAAGCCACTTCGTGACCGCCTGGAATAAGGTCATGAACCTAGATCGTTTCGATCTTCCCTGATCCCGGAATCAACCCATGAAGATCAAGCTGACGACAATTTATGTCGATGACCAGGAAAAAGCGCTTAG
>DATNET010000319.1:0-3644 GCA_035606745.1 Tepidiformaceae bacterium | reverse complement strand
CGCATGGGTATCCTGGCGCACGGAGGATTCGCCTAGAGGCCTAGGGCGCACGCTTGGAAAGCGTGTTGGGTTCACACCCTCACGAGTTCGAATCTCGTATCCTCCGCCACGCTGACCAGCACGAACGCAGGTCGCCCTCAGCGGACCGACCGACGTTTCGATCTTGCAGTCTCATTCGGCGATATCAGGCCGGTACGGGCACTCCTGTCGCTCCGTCGTCATCACAGTCGTCGGGATCTGCCGCGCGTTCGCCCGGTCGAGCCTGCCGTCGCTGCTTGCACTAGCCGGCCTTTCGTTCACACGGCGTTTGCCGGCTGAGTGTCTACGCATTATCGGAGCTGGCGTCACGCGGTGGCCACCGGTTCGCGTGCGACGCTCAGCACCTCCTTGGCTGGAATGCGCAGCACCATGTCGCCCTGGCCGTCGTAGAGGACCCACTCGCCCCTCCGGCTGGCGCAGCGCGGCTGTGACGGTCTGTGTCGCACCATCATAGAAAAGGATCTTGAACTCGTGCATGCTCGTGCCGTATACGGTGATGGTGTGGTGGTTGGCGTCCGGACACGGGTGTTGTGAAATGTGCTGACCCCGCGCAGCGCGGTCCGCGCATTGCGGCGCCGATCGTCCGTTAGCGTGTCCGGCCCGGGCCACCACCCTGATCGCGGGCAGTCCCGTCGTGCAGGTGCGCGATGGCTACGGGAGGAGGCAAGGTGGCACCAGGACCTGACACCGGCGAAGGCCGTGGGGCAGACCCGGCGGATGCTGAAAGCTCGCCGCCGACTCCGCCGATTGATGCTGGTTGGCACACCTGGGGCTTCTCCCCGGAGGCCTCTGCGGCTTGGCGGTCTGCAGGAGTCACCGACCCCGAGGTGGCAAAGCAGTGGGAGATTGCACAAGTAACGCCAGCGACAATTGACGCATGGCGTGAAGGCGGCCTGGACTCTAGGCAGGCCGTGCGCGCATTCCGTTTGGGCTACGACATAGATGCTGTGCGCGAGCTCACGCAACACGGAGGAAGTGTCGACCAAGAGTTCGACAAGAGGTTCGACACTTCACCAACCGTCTTCCATCGCAGGTCCGCCAACTGAGATTGACGGGCAACCCGCGCCGACTCTTCTGCAGGCGTAGGTTGCCTGCCCCGTGGCGGCCGAATGGACAGCTGCCGGGGGAGGCGCGGGCAGCAATAGCAGAACGAGCATGGACGACGGCCGAGTTCATACTGCCCCGGCCGCCGTTCATGCTGGGTCAGTGCACTAGCGGTCGGCTACTTCCTGATCATCTCGCAGGGGAAGCCGGGGATGCCCCACCAGCTATTGCAGGCGAGGGCCGGATTTGGAGTGAATTTGCGATTCGGATACCAATCCCCAACGAACACGCCGGCCGAATCGACACACAATATGTCGGCTGTTGCCACGACGGTCTGCGAGGGGAACCACCAGTCGGGCCAGCTACACACCGGGCCGTCATTGAATCCCGTGGTGCCCCAATAGCTGATGTAATTGCTGTACCCCCTGATTTGGATGCACACATCTTGGTTGCAGCCTGACGCTGAATCAGGGGTGACCGTTGATGGTTGCGGAACCGTTTGTGGCCTGCTGGCCGCATGCCAGCTTACGACCAGCTTGCCGTCTGGTGTATTCACCTCGACTGGGCCGATGGCGCCGTTCGTCGGCCGGAGAATGCGGGCATTCGGAGGCGCCGCTTGGGCTCCGGGATTGGCATGCGGGGCCGTCGTCGCTGGAGAGGCTGCTGGCGCCGCAGTCGCGGCGGCCGGCGCGATGAACGTGCCGAGTAGCAGCGCAGCCACCCAGCATAGTACGCTTAGCCTGGTTCTCATGTTCGACCTTTCCACTGCCTTGGATAGGTACGTGATGACCAAGGGTCGCCGCGACGTTAGGGCGTCGTGGCGGCCCACCAATCTGCCGTCCACTGTCGTCCATTCGGACGACCAGAACTCCTCCTTCCTCGACGGTCGGTGGACTATTTGCCAACCATACGTTGCGTGGGCGACCCTCCACTGTCCCTTCGTTTCGACGGAAAGGCTTGACGCCAGACGTCTTGCTCGTTCTTTCGTTACCAAGAGTGATCTCCGCCATTCGATCTTGTAGGCGATGTAGAGATTCGTCCCGGTAGATTCATCAATGCCCGTGTCGGGCGGCGCGCGAAGGGTAATGGTCACGATTTGATATAGGCCAGGGTTGATGTTGCCGACTCGCCGTGGGCAAGTCCCGAAGCTGTTCCCAGGCGTTCATCCCGGGCCGGGGCGGGGAAGGTGGCTGGCAAACCGATACAGCCGGCCCTGGGACGGCTCGTCGGCCTGTCGGAGGAGCGGGCGCAAATCGCGTTCGCCCATGGTCTCAAATGTGGTCTCATTCGCGAGCGTACGGATCCGTTTAGCATCGTTCGGTCAGCGACCGGCCCGCAGGTCAAGAACGGTGGCGATCCTTGCCGAACGCTTGGGCGGAGATTTGGAAAGCGTGTTGGGTTCACACCCTCGCGAGTTCGAATCTCGTATCCTCCGCCAGTTGGACCTCTGCCGGCACCGAAGGCCAAGACGGGCGCCCGGGGCCGCTTGTGAGAACAACAGCGGCGCTTATTCTCGTTTACTCGTTAAGTGAGAATAAGATGGGGTCATGTCCTCGGATCTTGCGTCGTCCCCGCAGTGGCCGCCGCTGCGGTACGAGACGCTGCTCTGGGACTCCCGGCCAGAGCCGGGAACTACCTCCAGGAGTCAGCTGCTACGACATCGGGGACCATATAAGGCGGCTATCCCACTCGAGATCGCCGAGCGGCGCCTCAACCTGCCCGGGCACATTCAGTCGCTGGCCGAGGACGCTTCGCATGAGATCGCCCGCTTCGACGCCGACCTCGGCGGTGAGATAGCTCCGTTCGGGACCGTCCTGCTGCGGTCGGAGTCGGCCGCCAGCTCCCAGATCGAGCAGCTGACCGCCTCAGCCCGGGCCATCGCGGAAGCCGAAATCGGCGACACCGGCCGCCACAATGCTGCCCAGATCGTGGCGAACACTCGGGCGATGACCGCCGCCATCGCGATGGCCGACCAGCTCGACGGCGACTCGATCTTGGCGATGCATCGCGCCCTGATGGACGCCGCCGAACCGGACATCGCCGGCACATGGCGGACGTCCCAAGTCTGGGTCGGCGGCAGCGCACTCGGACCGCATGGCGCGCTGTTCGTGGCGCCGCACCATTCGCGCGTACCGGCGGCCATCGACGACCTCATGACCTTCGCCCGGCGGAACGATCTTCCCGTGCTCGCTCAGGCGGCCATCGCCCATGCGCAGTTCGAGACGATCCATCCATTCCCGGACGGCAACGGCCGGACCGGCCGGGCCCTTCTCCACGCGATGCTGCGCAACAAACATCTGACCCGCAATGTGACGGTGCCGGTGTCGGCCGGCCTGCTGACCGATACCGGCGTCTACTTCCAAGCCCTGGACGCCTACCGGGCCGGCGACCTGGGCCCGATCGTCGGGCGCCTCAGCGAGGCGAGCTTCCTCGCCATCGCCAACGGGCGCCAACTGGTCGACGAGTTGCATGCCATTCGCGCCGACTGGGATGACCGCATATCAGCGCGCCGCGGCGCGGCCGCGTGGCGGGTGGCCGATCTCCTGATCCGCCGGCCGGTG
>DATNET010000317.1:0-3372 GCA_035606745.1 Tepidiformaceae bacterium | reverse complement strand
CCGGTCGAGGAGAACGTGTTCGAAATGTCGGACGCCGACCGTGCGGCACGGGGCATTGGCACGCTCCCCGGAAGCCTCATCGAAGCGATCGAGGCGGCGGAACAGTCCGACCTCCTGCGCACCGCGCTCGGCCCGCACGTCTTCGAAAGCCTCATCAAGAACAAGCGCATCGAATGGGAGCGCTACCGCCGCCACATCACCGATTTCGAGTTGACCGAGTACCTGCCCATCCTCTGAGCCGAGTATTCGGCCGCTATTCCGCGCGCACCGCATGCACATCGACGCCGCCCGGCGTGTCCAATCGGACGTGCAACCGCTCTCCCGGCCGATAGCCCTCGATTGGGTACGTCACTTCCGTCCAGCGGCCAGCGGGGGCATCAAAGTGCGTTCCGCCGAGCATCACCAGCTCGGGCAGGTCGTGCCAGGCCTGCGCTTCGCCGCTGCCGTTTGAAAGCGTCACCGTCACCTGCGTCACAGGCTTATCACTGACGACATAAATGTCACCGACACCGTCCGGGCGACGCATCAGCTTCCCATCCGGGCCCGGCCGAGCATCGGCCCAGCCCATGCCGATGTGGATGGCGTCGTTTTCTCCTACCAACATACGGTTGCTGTTCGGCGCCATGTAGAACGCCAGGTGGCCTGCATCGAACAGGTTCGGTGGGAAATACCAGCGGAACGGCTGCTCCGTTTTCGTCACCCGCAAAAAGTTGTGAAAGCCGTAGTGGCCCTTGGTCACGCGCGCCGCTACGCGCTCCATGAACCAGCGGAACGCCGCGCGCTTTCGTCCAAGCGGCGCATAAATGTCGATGTCCCGCGCCCGATCGATCCGATATCCGCAGCCACCGAACAGGTCCGTCAGTTCCGGCAGCGTCCATTCGCGGCTATGCCGCGACCCCTTCAGCGGTGCGCCAAGGTGGTACGGGTCGTAGATGTTTCGCCCGACGAGGAAGTTCACGATGCTGTCGGCTCGGCATGCATTCGGCGTCGAAAGCACGAGCGACCCGCCTGGCTTCAACACCCGGTGAATCTCTGAAAGCGTGTGTACCGGGTTCTCCGTGAGGTGCTCAATGACCTCACACCACGTCACGAGGTCGAAGCTGTTGTCCTCGTACGGGAAGCGCTCTTTCTCGGCGTCGAAACAGACGCATGAAAAGTGGTACTGCTCTCCATACTCCGGACTTTCCAGCGTCTGCTCCATCACCGGCCGTCCGTCACTCGCGAAGCCGGTCAGCGACAGGTCGTAGTTGCGAAAGCGCTGGAGGAGCAGCGTGATGTGGAACGGTGGGCTGCCCAGTTCGAGCGCCTTGCCGCGCTCCGAGGGATTAGGGACGAATCGCAAGATCTGGCGCCAGAGTGGCAGCCCGCCATCGACCAGCACCTTGTGCACCTCGGCGTTCCGGTACGGCCAGCGAAAGCTCAGAAGGTAACGGGCGAGGCCTTCGCCGTCGCGTTCGGAAACGGTCGCCTGTAAGGCGGTTTGCGATTCAGTCATGCACGCATTGGACGGTTCCACACACGTTCGCGCAACCGGCTGGGATGAGTGTGCGCCCTATCCCGGCGCCCACGCGAGCATGAGCTTGGGCGCACCGTCGTTGGTCACGCGTTGAAGATGCGAGCCGTCGGCGTTCATAACCCAGATGTCGTTGTCCGACACGAACGCGATCCGAGATCCGTCGGGCGACCATACTGGGAAGGTGTCGCTGCCCACCCCTGGTGTGAGGATGGTGAGGTGCTGGCTCGAAGTGTCATAAACAAACACCTTTCCGTCGCTGGCCGAACCTGCCGGTAAGCCAATCATCGGCAACATCCACGGCGACTGGCCCGTCGTAAACACCAACTGGTCGCCGGTCGGCGACCATCGCGGGTCGTACCCTGGCCCGATGTCCACGGGCCGCAGGTCTCCCGAAGGGTACTGACCGTCAAGCAGCGAGACGAAAATGTGGTCGCTGCCGTTGGTTGAGGCGTCCGACCACGCCAGCCAGCGGTCGTCGTGCGAAAATTGTGGCCCGGATGGAACCCCGTTGCCCGGTAATTCCCGTCGGGACCCACTCGCGTCTGGTGTGCCCTCTGTCGCCTCCAGCACCCAGACCGCGTTGCTGGTTGGATTGGGCACCACACAGGCTACCATCGTGCCGTCCGCCGACCATGCCGGGGAGAAGCAGCCGAGAATGCCGTTCTTGCCGCCCGTCCCATCAAGTTTAATGGAAGTGGCGATGAAGTCCTGCACTTCGAAAACGATCAGGCCGCCATCCTTCGTCCAAAAAGGAGACTGAAGGAGTTCTGCTACCGGCAACACCGAAGCCTGGTCCGCGAGGTCACGCGGCTGGCCCGTGGTGGTGTCGAGCAGAGTGAGGGACGCCACACTCGAAGCCCCAGCCTTCAACGGCACGTCGGCTTCGGGGACGTCGAGGTAGACGATGCTCTTCCCGTCGGGCGACCATACCGGCGAGAAGACGAAGCTGCTTCCCTGGTGTGTTAGCTGTTTCGGAGGGCTCCCCGGCTCGACGCTGAACAGATTGCTGCCGGTGTTGCTGAAGGGGCTCACGTAGACGATTGGCGGGCCATCAACGCCGCTGCCCGAAGCGCTGTGATGCACGGCGAACAGGATTCCGCCGGCAATAATCGCTGCCCCGGCAAGGGAAACTCCGGCGGCGAACACGACACGAATTGGCACCGCCGCCCACAACCCGCGCCCGGGACGCGGCTTCCACCCGGTCAACTCGTCGCGGCTATGAAGCTCCAGCTTCGCCAGCATGTTCGCGACGTGATACTTGACCGTGTTGACCGAGAGCCCCAATTCGATCGCGATATCGGCATTGGTGCGTCCGTCGCGAAGGGCTTCGAGCACGCGCTGCTCCGCGGGAGTGAGGACGTCGGGATGTCGTGGTCTCCCTCCGGGCATGCCTGCAGCATAGTCCACCCGTGCTTGAGTTACCCCACCCGCCGCCCCGCCGTCTTTCCTTGCATTCGCGCCCCCATGTGCCAACATGACGCGGACGTGAAACGCCTCATCCGCTGTCTCGCCCTCGCGCTTGCTGCGCCGTTGGCCGCCGTACTCCTCCTGAGCTGCGGAAGCGGCTCAGTGACGGTTTCCAACAGCAGTGCCGTCCCGCCGGGGCAGGTGAGCCCTGCTGCAGGCCAGTCATCCGGGCCATCGGGCGTCACAACGGTCGACGGCGGTGGCACTCCGGGGAACTCCGAAGGCAAGGCTCCTCCGATGTCGTCTCCGTCAGCGACGGCAGCGGCCAGGAGCCCAACTCCGGCGCCGGCCACGGCAACGCCGCCAGCGCCGGCGCCCTCCGGTGACGCCTTCTACACCCCGCCGAACCCTCTACCCTCCGGAAATCCGGGGGACATCATCTGGATGGA
>DATNET010000278.1:0-3241 GCA_035606745.1 Tepidiformaceae bacterium | reverse complement strand
GCCGAGCATCGCAGCGAGTTCGCGAAGGCGTGCCTCTTCCCCCACCGCTGTCGCCTTCGACCAGGTTTTCCCGCCCCGGGACTCCTTCGTAACGACGAAGTGGCGGTCGCCGAAGGCCGCGACCTGGGGAAGGTGCGTGATGCAAAGCACCTGGTGTCGTTCGGCAAGGCGGACGAGGGCCTCGCCGACAAGCGAACCGGCCCGGCCGCCCACACCCTCATCGACCTCATCCAGGACGACGATGCGCGGCTCCGCGGCACGTCCAAGGGCTGTGGTCAACGCGAGCAGGAAGCGCGATGTCTCACCGCCGCTCGCCACGGCCGATAGTGGCCGCGGCGCTTCGCCCGCGTTGAAGGAAGCAAGGAACTCGATGCGGTCGATGCCCGATTCCGTGAACGCTCGGGGATGGGATTCGCCCTCGCCGGCCAGCGGGCTCTCGGTGATGACGATCTCGTAGTCTGGTAATGGCGCCAGAGGGCCATCGGGGTCGTCTTCGCATGCGAACCCGACGGAGAGCGACGCGCCATCCATGCCCAGCCGCCCGAGTTCGGCCGCGATTGCGCGCACGAGGTTTCCGGCGACGGCACGCCGGGCGCGCGAAAGGGCCGATGTCCGCTCGCCCAGGGTCCCGAGGAGTGATTGCTCCCGTTCCAGTAGCGCCTCGAGTGACGAGCCTGCACCGGTGAGCGTGGAGAGCTGTTGCCGCGCACTGTCGGCGTACATCAGTACATCGGCGACGGTCGAGCCGTACTTGCGGCAAAGCCGGGCGATGCGGTCCAGGCGTTCCTGGACGGTGGCGAGACGCTCTGGGTCTTCCTCGATGGCGTCACGGTAGCGGCGCACCTCGCGCATGAGATCGTCGGCGGTTGCTTCGAGGGCTGCGCCAAGGTCGGCGAGGCCGGCTGCTGAAGGGTCGCGCGCGGCGATCTCCTGGACCGCCATTGCCGCTTTGCCAAGGGACGTGTTATCGAGTGCATCGAGGGCGAGGTCCGCTTCATCCCGCAGTCTTGCGCTGCCCGCCAGGCGCGCAAGCTCGCCGCGCAGTGCTGTCTCTTCGCCTGGTGCGAGGGTCGCCACGTCGATCTCGCTGGTCTCGAATTCCAACTGGGCGATGAGCCGTTCGCGCTCGCGGCTATCCGTCGCGAGGGCACCTGCCTGGCGCCGCACCTCTCGTAGCTCGCGGACGACTGCAGCGACCGCGTCGCGCTCGGTTCCGAGCCCTGCGAATTGGTCCAAAACGGCGAGTTGGACGGCGGGGCGGAGGACCGCCAATTGTTCAGATTGGCCGTGGATATCGATGCAGGCGAATGCCAGTTCGCGCAATGCGTCAAGTGAGGCAGGCTCTCCGTTAATGCGCACGGTAGAGCGCCCCGAGAGTGCGATGGAACGCTCTACGACGACCCGCCCCTCCGGCCGGGACAGCACCGCTTCGACAACCGCCCGTTCGGCGCCCGTGGCGATGACTTCGCGGCCGCGGCGGCCACCGAAGACGAAAACGAGCGCATCGACGACGAGCGACTTGCCCGAGCCGGTCTCTCCGGTGAAGACGTTGAGGCCGGGCCCCGGCTCGATGACGACCGAACGGGCGACGGCGAAATCAGTGATGGAAAGCCGATCAAGCACGCTGGGAGATAGCGCTCGACATTTGAAATTCGAGCTTTTCCGCCAACTCCGCGTAAAAGGAGGATGGCTCACGGAAGCGCACGAAGCGGGTTAAGTATTCGCTTGGCCGGATGGTGACTCGTGCCCCGCTGGCCAGCGGAAGGTCCTCCTGGCCGTCGACGCTGAGGATCGCTCCGCTGTCGGACGTCACCTGGAATTCGATAACGGATTCCGGCTGCATGACGAGGGAGCGGCCCATCGAAAGGTGCGCTGAGACGGGGGTCAGGACGAGGTGGTGCTCGGTGGGCGCAAGGATCGGTCCGCCGGCGCTCAGCGAGTAGCCCGTGCTGCCTGTGGGCGTCGCCACGATGATGCCATCGCAGCGGTAGTGGGCGAGGCGGGCGCCATCTACCTGGACGTCGACGTAGATCGGGCGTCCGGGCGATTGGCGGCTCACGACAATGTCGTTGAGGCCATGGTAAACCGCAGGAGCGTGGTCCTGGCCAAGGTCCAGTTCGCCCCGGACCATAAGCCGTTCTTCGACGCGCCAATCTTCTTCGAGAATCCGTTCAACATTGGTGAAGCAGTCACGGGGGCTCATATCTGTGAGGAAACCGAGGCGGCCCATGTTCACGCCAAGGATGGGGAGGGCGTGGGGAATCGTCAGGCGGGCGGCTCGTAGTACGGTGCCATCTCCACCAATGCAAACGACGAGCCCTGCGCGGTCCATGGCCGCTGCATCGACAGGACCCCAGGCGTCGCCAACGAAGGTGCCGACGCCATGGCGGCCGAGTTCGCGCGAAAGCTGGTTCGCGAACACCGCGGCACCTTCGCTCTGGGGGTGATGAAGGATGACTGCGCGGCTCAGCATGGCAGCGAATCGGCCGATCCGGGCACGTCAGCGGGTGTTTTCAGATGCACAAGGTACTCCACGTTGCCATCGCCGCCGCGAATTGGCGACGCCATAATGCCACAAACAGCCCAGCCCGCGTCTTTCGCCCACTCACTAAACTCGTCGCGCACCATCGCGTGGATGGCCGGGTCACGAATCACGCCACCGCGCGGGATGAGTGCGGGGCCGGCCTCGAACTGTGGTTTGAGCAGCACCACACCCTCGCAGCCAGGGGCAACCCGCCCAGCAACGGAAGGGAGCACTTTGCGAAGCGATATGAACGACACGTCTGCCACGAACAATTCCACGGGCGGGAGGTCTGGTAGGGCGCGCGCGTTGGTGCCTTCCAACAGGGTCACGCGTGGGTCATCGCGCAGCCTCTGATGGAGTTGGGCGCGCCCGACATCGACCGCGAGGACGGAACGTGCGCCGTTCTGAAGCAAGCAATCGGTAAAGCCGCCCGTTGATGCGCCGATGTCCAGGCACCGCCGCCCGGTGACATCGATCTCGAATGCCGCGAGCGCTCCTTCGAGCTTGTGTCCACCCCTCGAAACGTAGCGTTCCGGCTCGGTCAATTCGATGGCGGCGTCGAACTCGACGAGCGTCGCGGGTTTCACCAGCGTGCGCGTGCCAATTCGGGCGCGTCCGCCCATGATCAAGCGCTGTGCACGCTCGCGGGTCTCCGCAAGGCCACGTTCGACGAGGAGCACATCGGCGCGTATACGGCTCACGTGAGGATTGTCGAGC
>DATNET010000250.1:0-6809 GCA_035606745.1 Tepidiformaceae bacterium | reverse complement strand
CGTGGAGTACCGATCCAGGGTGCCCGGCGAATTGGTCACATTCATATGCGGCGTCTGTGTTTGACGGTGGATCAGTCGCTGGGTTGTACTTCACGTATTCTGATCTGTACAACGGATCGTCAGATACATCATCAGTTCGCTGGATGCATACGTACATCGTCGACAGCGTGAACCCCAGTAACACCTTTCAGGCTGATGCATACGATCAACCGTTTTCGTCTGACTGGACGGTGTGGCCAGCCCGCTGGATGAACTATGAGATAGGCTCCTACGAAGTCTACACGGAATCTTGGTTCGGAGCAGCTGCGTTGTCCTGCACTGAGATATCGGACGTAGTGTTTCGACACTGATACTGCTCTAGAGGAAGGGGCGTTGCCATGCGAGTCAAACACATAAGGTTGAATACAAAGTCACTAGTCGCTTTGGGGTTGGCCATCGCAATCATCGGCGGGGCTGCCGCGGGCGCGGGCTTCGCAATGTTCGGCGGGGGTTCCGCACAGGCAAAGCAGGTAACGGTGCGGGATCGGGCTGGCGCGGTTTTCGCGATTTCGGCGCCCTCGGACGCCATTGACGAGGCGTCCGCACGGCTCGGCTTCGACGCGCGGGTCCCATCGAACTTCCCGACTGATGCGGACAAGCTCGTGAACGTCGTCGCGGATACCGGCCCCGCGGACGTGCAGGGCGCGTTGCACATCGGGATGTTGGAGTTCTCCGATGGGACGACCAGCGCAACGGCCGCAACGTTGGAATTGTATGAGCTGCCGGTCCGCCTGAACGCGCCTGGCGGCGCCGCCTACGATACCGGTGATCCGGACCTTCACGTCTTCGCGTCTGGCCCCGGCACGCCGGGGGAGTCGTTCACGTTGCTGACGAAGGATCGCACCTTTACGGCGACGTTCACGAATCAGCTGCCTTCGAAGGATGCCCTGGTTCGATTTTTCCTGTCATTGCATCCCGACGTCTCGCTAACTGTCGTCCCGACGCCGCCCAAATGAGGCACGGCCCGGAGTCCCGACCCGCCGATGATGCCTGGGCGGAGTTGGGCGACGACAACGCGCCCGGTGGCCCCGGCGCTGGCCGCTGGTTCGTTGGCGCCACGGCGGTCATCGTCGCCGTCGCGGCCGTCATCTGGGCGGTCAGTGGCGCGGACGGCGCGGGCAGCCTTGCCCGCGACATCATCCTCCTCGGTTTGCTGGCGACGGCCTGTGGCTGTCTAACGCTCGCGCGCCGGTTGTGGGACCCGATGCCGCTCAGCACGCTGCGCTTCGGAAGTCGCAGCCAACGCCGGGCCGGCGAGATGCTTATTCTCGGGGGCGTGGCGACTGTCGGCGTTGGGATTGTGGTGATGATGGTGGTTGGGGTGGTCTGACGCTGGCCCGCGAAGTTCGCAGAGCGGACCTCTATCGCTTACGCTCGGTGAGTCGTGCGTTCGACCACTCGCCGCCGCCGCCGGTTCTTCGCATTGGACGGCTGCGTCGTGGGCGACGGGACATCTGCCGGAGACCTTTCCGAGGCCGTTTACCTCAGAGGCTTCGGGGAGCAGCATGCGGCCTTCACGCCCAACCGGGTTCAGGCCGCTGCCCCCACACCGGGGAGTCTCCCGCCTGACATCGACAGCTTCCCGACCACCTAAACCTAGACCGCCACCCCCGCGAACACCTCATCCACCATTTGCCCTACCTCCTCGTCCGGCAGCGAGATGACGCGGCCGTCCTCGTATTCGCGCATCACGAGTTCGAGGAGGCGGGCGATGCGCGGGTCGCGCTTGTCGAGGCCCGCCGCCTCGGCGGGCCGATGTGTCTGCATCCACATCAGCAGGCCGGCTGCGCCGCTCTTGTCCGTGATGGCCACGCCCGGGGCGCGGTTCAGGAGCTTCGTCGTGTCGAACGGGTTGTAGATCTCTTCGTCCTTGATCATGCCGTCGGCGTGGATGCCTGCGCGGGTGACGTTGAAGTTCGAGCCGACGAACGGCAGCCGCTGATCCACCACCTCGCCGATCGAGCGGTAGTAGTCGGCGATTTCGGTGATGACCGTCGTGTCAATGCCGTGCGTCTCGCCGGTAAGGCCGATGAGCCAGAACACGAGCGCCTCGATCGGCGTGTTTCCGCTGCGCTCGCCGATTCCCAGCAGCGTGCCGTTGTTCGCGCTGGCACCGTACAGCCAGGCCGAAACGGCGTTCGGGATGATCGCGTTGAGGTCGTTCTGGCCGTGATATTCGAGCGCCTCGGAGGGCACGCCGCCTTCCGTCTTGAGGAGGTGGGTGAGCCGCGGGATGCCGCGTGGGAGCGCGGCGTGGGGGTCGCTGACGCCGACGCCCATGGTGTCGGGGTAGCGCACCTTCACCTGGATGCCGGCCTGCTTGCCGCGCTCCATCAGTGTCTGCACGAACGGCAAGATGACGTGGTAGAAGTCGGCACGGGTGCTGTCTTCGATGTGGCAGCGCGGGATGACGCCATCGGCGAGGGCTGCATCGACCACCTCGAGGTAGCCGGCGAGCACCTTCTCCCGGGTCGAACCCAGCTTCTTGAAGATGTGATAGTCAGAGATGGACGTGAGGATGCCGGTCTCCTTCAAGCGGGCGTCGCGCACGAGCTGGTAGTCCGCCATCGTGGCGCGAATCCAGCCGGTTATCTGCGGGAATGCGAAGCCAAAATCCTGGCAGCGTTCGACCGCGTGACGATCCTTCTTTGTATACAGAAAGAACTCCGACTGGCGGATCATGCCTTTCGGACCACCGAGGCGGTGGAGCATTTCGAAGAGGCTGGCGATCTGCTCAGGCGTGTAGGGCGCCCGGCTCTGCTGGCCGTCACGGAAGGTCGTGTCGGTTATCCAGATGTGCCCTGGCGGGTCCAAGGGCACCGGCTCACGTTCGAACTGCACGAGCGGCGGCAGGACGTAGGGGAACGCGTCGCGGTAGTAGTCCGGGCCTTCGGTTGATGCGTGGTCGGACGAATTGGCGTAGGTGAGCCAGTTTGCGGTCATGGCGGGTCGGTCCCTCCGGGCTATTGATGATTGTATACAATCACTTTCGGTGCTGCGCCCGCAAGCCGAAAATGCCGATGGCTCCTGTCGCTGCCATAGGCTGGCGCTTGGGTGATGGTTAGGTTTCGATGTCCGAAGTCACGCCCTACGTTCGCGAGGGCGGGCGCGTAGTATTCCGGCCAAGGAGTATTCGCCTGCCCCACATCGTCACCGTCCACAGGCTCTGGGTGCGTTCCACGGACATGGACGCCGACGGGATCGTGAACAACGCGCGTTATTTCGAATACTTCGAGCAGGTTCGGCTGGAACACCTTGCCGCGATTGGAGTGTTTCGACGGCCTCGGCCCGAGGGCCAGCCTGCACGGGCCTTCACCATCGCCGAGACCACGTGCCGGTACCTTGCCCCGCTCCGCCACCGCGACGTCGTCGTGGGCGAGGCTTGGACCAGCGAGATCCGCAACCGCAGCTTCAGCCTCGCGTTCCGGCTCACGCGTGAATCCGACGGTGTGGTGGTGGCCGAAGGGGGCTCCGCTCTTGTTTGGCTCGACGGCGACGGGCGCCCAACGCTCTTGCCCGACGGTGTGCGCGGAGCGCTGGAAGGCTCGATGCCGGGTCCGCGATGAAGTATCCGTCGAGAAAGCGCGTATCGGCGTGGCTGGCCCGTCACCCGCGGCGTGGTACCATAACGGCGATGGCACACGCCTCTAGTCTGCCTCTGGTGATACGACCCCCGCGGCAATCCCGCGGGGCCGCTATTTAGCGCGGATTCACGCGCCTCTCCACTTCTATGGCATCGACTCCTCGCCGGCCCTTCACGAGATCGTGGCCGTCGCGAGTCTCCAGTTGAAAGTCGGAACTCGTAACCATCATGTCCACTGATCGCGTCCAACTCTACGATACCACCCTCCGCGACGGCTCCCAGATGGAAGGCATCTCGCTCTCGGTCGAAGACAAGATCCGTATCACGCGCAAGCTCGATGAGCTGGGCATCGAGTGGATCGAGGGCGGCTTTCCCGGTTCGAATCCAAAGGATGCTGAGTATTTTCGCCGCCTTCGGACGGTCGAGCTCAAGAACGCGCGCGTCAGCGCCTTTGGCGGCACGCGCAAACCGTTCAGCACCTGCGAAACCGATGCCAACATCCAGAGTCTCGTCGGCGCCGAGACGCCGGGCATCACGCTTGTTGGTAAGGCTTCCATGTACCAGGTGCGAGAGATCCTCGAGACCTCGGCTGAGGAAAACCTGGCGATGATCGCCGACACGGTTCGGTACTTTAAGGCACTGGGCAAGACGGTCTTCTTCGATGCCGAACACACCTTCGACGGGTTCGCTGCCGACCCGGACTACACGCTGCAGTGCCTGGCCACGGCCGCGCGGGCGGGTGCTGACGCGCTTGTGTTGTGCGATACCAACGGCGGCATGACGACCCGGGCAATGCTTCGGACGATCGACGCGGTCCAGCAGCGTACGAGGGATGTCCGGCTCGGCATCCATGTCCACAACGATGCCGGGCTCGCCGTTGCGAACTCTCTCGCCGCGGTCGAAGCAGGAGTCTGGCAGGTCCAGGGTTGTGTCAACGGCTACGGCGAACGTTGCGGGAACGCGGACATCCTCACGATCCTGGCGAACCTCAAGCTGAAGATGGGGATCGATGTCGTGGATGACGAGCAGCTCGCGCGACTCACTGAAGTCTCCAATTACGTCTCCGAGTTGGCGAACCTTGTGCCGAACGGCGGTGCGCCGTACGTCGGCGCGTCGGCGTTCGCCCACAAGGCGGGGTATCACGTGGCCGGCATCATGAAGGACGAACGTGCGTATCAGCATGTCGAGCCCGCCGCCGTGGGGAATACCAGCCGGGTACTCGTCTCTGAATTGTCGGGGCAGCGCAACCTATTAATGAAGCTCCACGAGCGTGGCATCGATTTCCCTCTCACGCAGGCCGAGGTGAAGGGCCTGCTCGAAACGGTGAAGGAGCGCGAATCGCAGGGGTATCAGTACGAGGGCGCGGAGGCATCGTTTGAACTGCTTGTCCGGCGCACGCTTCCGGGCTATCGCGCGCCGTTCGAACTCGAAGACTTCGTCATCGTCGAGCGGCGTCGCCGCGGTGGAAACCATGGCGTGCCGGGAGAGATGCTTGCGGAGGCGATGGTCAAGCTGAACGTCGCTGGAGACCTGCAGCACACGGCCGCAGAAGGCAACGGCCCGGTCAATGCGCTCGATGCGGCTGCCCGAAAGGCGCTCGCTGGCTGCTACCCGGAGGTCGCGAACATTAAACTGGTCGACTACAAGGTGCGTATTCTGGATTCGAAGGACGCGACCGGCGCGCGCGTGCGGGTCCTGATTGAATCGACGGACGGTCTGCGATATTGGACGACCGTGGGCTCGAGCACCGATATCATCGAGGCGTCATGGCTGGCACTCGCTGACGCGCTGGAGTACGGCCTCGCAGAAGGCGCGCCGTTGGCCGCCGCGGGTTAGCGCGGCGGTTCCGGCGCCGCCGCCGCAGCCTTTGGCTGGAACGCTTCGAGCGCGGCGAGGACCTCCGGCACGTGCTCACCTACACGGAAGTCGTGCCGAATGGCCGCACGAATGACGCCCATCTTATCGATGACGTAGGTGGCGCGTGCCGTCATCAGGCCAAACGTGCCTTTCGCCTCGTAGAGCTTGATGATGGCCTTATCGGGGTCGGGGATGAGCGGGAACGGAAGCCTGTGGGTTTCGCGGAAGCGGGCGTGCGAGCTGGTGTCGTCGCCGCTCACGCCAAAGATGATGGCATCGTAAGCAGCAATCTCGCCGTAGCTGTCGCGGAATGAACATGCCTCTTTGGTGCAGCCCGGCGTGAAGTCCTTCGGGTAGAAGTAGAGGACCACATTTTGCTTTCCTCGAAACTCCGAAAGCTTGAACGGCGTGCCATCGTCGAGCGTGGCGGAGAAGTCGGGTGCGGTTGAACCAACAGCGAGCATGGCGAGCCTCCGGGCGATGTGGACAAGTATGACGCCGAGGTAGGGCGCCTGTCGTGACCTTTACGCTGGCAACAGCCGAAAGGTTTCCCGGTGCTTCGGCTTCACGGCGGGGTGGAACGGTTCTTTGGGATGGCTGATGGCGACAAGAGGGCCGGCGTCAGCGATAACGACCGTTGTCACCCTCGCTGGTGACGGGCTGCATCTCTCTCCGCCCAGTGCGCTCCGATGATCCGGTCCATCTCATCCTGGCGCTTTTGGGCCGCCTCGCGGTCGAACGCCCCATCGTCTCCGAGTTCGCTCCAACCATCGCCAATGTCCTTGGCCCAATGCATGGCGAGGTACTCGTCCACATCAGCGCCGCCGGGCCATCCACCCTTGCTGACCATTCCCAGCCACTGGATGGCGCGCCGGCGGTCGGGGCCAAGTTCAGCCCGTAAGGCCGTTTCCACGAACCCGCGGACAGCTTCCGAGACCGAAATGCCGCGGCGCCCCGCTGTTTGTGCGATCTCGTCCGCCAGCGCTTCTGGCACCGTGATGGTGATGCGCTTCATGCTGATATGGTCGCATCCCGGGCGACGGGCCGACAACACGTTCGCCGTTCTCGCCCCTGTCACGGACAATAGCCTAAGCAATCCTGGAGGAGCGACGCCATGACCCGCGAACTACGCATGTTCGGCCTGTGGGAGAGTCCTATTTCTGCCAGGATGCTCTCTCTTGGCGTCCGCCTCGGCGAGCCGTGCTGGGATACGGATGGGCGCTCGCTCGGCTGGGTTGAAGGGCGCTCCGACCGCGGCGTCATCGTTGTCCAGGACGCGGACGGCGGAGCGGTGCGCGACCTCACGTCCGACATCTCCGTGCGCGCGTTC
>DATNET010000248.1:0-4042 GCA_035606745.1 Tepidiformaceae bacterium | reverse complement strand
GAAATCGTGGTTGCGCACTTCGATGACTTCGACCGCTTCCTGCCCCACCTGACCGCGCATCGTGCGTCGCTCCACGTCCGCGGAGATGTGCCGCGTGTTCCACCAGGAGATGATCCATGCCACCGGCAGGGCCAGGGCCATAACGTAGGTAACCCGAAACAGCAGCCAGAATCCTGTCGCCGAGGCCACGAACGCCGAAATGACGATGATCGCGATCACCGCCGTCAGCGTGCGCCGTTCTGGCGCGAACCATGGCCGGATGCGCCGCAGCATCTTCACCGTGTTAGCTACGTGCTCGTGCGCCCGGTACGGGCACCCGGCTCAAACACGATGCGACCACATCGGCCGGTGTCGTCCCTTTCACCTTGGCCCCCGGGCTCAAAATGATCCGGTGTCCAAGCGTGGCGAACGCTAATGACTTCACGTCATCCGGGGTTACGAAAGCACGTCCCTCCAACAGTGCCTTGGCCTGCGATGTCCGAAACAGCGCCAGCGACCCGCGCGGGCTCGCGCCCAGATAAACCGATTCATGTTCCCGGGTGGCATTGGCGAGCGCCACGATGTACTGCTTCAACAGGTCGTCCACGAACACCTCGCGCACCGCCCGCTGAAGTTCGAGGATTTCCTCTGCGTTCGTCACCTGCCCGATGCTCTCCACCGGGTGTGCAATCTGCTGCGCGTTGAGCACCCGGATCTCGTCCATCTGGCTCGGGTAGCCGAGGTGCACCCGGATGAGAAAGCGGTCCAACTGCGCTTCTGGCAGCGGGAACGTCCCCTCATATTCAATCGGGTTTTGCGTGGCAAGGACCATATAGGGCGAGGGGATCTTGTGCGTCACACCATCCACCGTCACCTGCCGCTCTTCCATCGCCTCTAGCAGCGCCGATTGCGTCTTCGGCGTCGCCCGGTTGACCTCGTCTGCCAGCAGCACCTGCGAGATCACGGGGCCGTCGCGGAACTCGAAGTCGCCCGTCTTCTGGTTGTAGATAGAAACACCGGTGACATCCGAAGGCAGCAGGTCGGGCGTGAACTGGATGCGCCGGAACTGGCACCCGGTCGAGGCCGCCAGGGCACGCGCAAGCATCGTCTTGCCGACGCCCGGCACATCTTCGATGAGCACGTGCCCACCGCAGAGCAACGCGGTCAGCGTCATGCGGACTTCCCGCTCCTTACCCACGATCACGGTTTCTACGTTGGCGAGGATCCGTTCAGCGACAATTTTTGGGTCTTCAGGCACGGGCTAGCTCCAGGGGCGAAGCGCAGCTCCGCCGGGGCGTCGCTGGATTCGGCCAGGTGTGGACAAGGCGCGCCATTTCTCCGGGAAATAGGGGCGCCATGTGCCCGAGATTATAGCAACGCCCCAGATGGGCTTGGTTAAGTCTTCCTCCAATCCCTCAGATTAAGCGCGCCAGAATCATCACGATTCCCGCGCCTCCGTACCAGCGCGCCAAATCTTCACGGTAAATGCGCCCAAACACCCGCCCTTCCCCGCATTGACGCGCACCTCAATTCCGCTTCACATGGATAGGGCATGTCAGCGAAGTGCGCGATTTTCCGCCGCAACTTCGATACGCATGGAGGAACTTTTGCCCCCACCACCCCGGGTCGCCCGGCCGATGAACACTCCTACTGACCCGCCTCCAGCCGCTCCCCAGCCCCCAGCCACCGTCCCCCCCGCCGGCACTGGCCCCCTCGAACGTTGGGGCCGATTCGCCCACCGCCACCGCTGGTACGTCATCGGCTCGTGGGCCGTCCTGCTTGTCGCGCTGCTCGTCGCAATGAAGACCGCCGGTGGCCCCTACAGCGACACCTTCAAACTGCCCGGTTCCGATGCCCAGACTGCCCAGGACCTCCTCGCCGCCAGCTTCCCCGCCCGCTCGGGCGATACCTCCGACCTCGTCTTCCAGGATAATTCCGGCCTGAACAACGCCGCGACCAAGAGCCGCGTCGAAGCCGTCATTGCTCAGGTGAAAAAGGTCCCCGAAGTCGCGAGCGTGGATTCGCCCTACGACACCCCTGGTTCGATCTCCCGCGACGGCACCATCGGCCGCTCCACCGTCCAATGGGACGCCTCCACCAAAGACCTCGACAGCAGCAACATCAAGGCGTTCGTGAAAGTTGCCGAGGCGGACAGCAATGGCGGGCTCACGGTTGAGGTCGGCGGCCACGCCGTCGCCTCCATCGAACAGGGCAGCTTTAGTTCCGAATCCGTCGGCTTGCTCGCAGCGATCGTCATCCTCCTGATCGCGTTCGGCTCCGTGGTGGCCATGGGGCTGCCTATCGGCGCCGCACTCTTCGGCCTCGGCTCCGCATTCGCAATCCTCGCGCTCTCCGCAAACTTCGCCCCATTGCCGAGCTTCTCCCCGCAATTCGCTGCCATGATCGGCCTCGGCGTGGGCATCGATTACTCGCTCCTCGTGGTCACCCGCTTCCGCGAAGGCCTGCACACCGGGCGCAGCGTCGAGGACTCCATCGCCGTCGCCATCGGCACGGCCGGCCGCTCCGTGATTTTCGCCGGCGTGGTCGTGGCAATCGCGTTCCTCGGGCTCTTCACGATGGGCCTGCCCTTCGTCTCCGCGCTCGGCGCTGCCGGCGCGATCGTCGTCGGCGTATCCGTCTTAGTCGCGATCACCTTGCTGCCGGCGCTGCTTTCGCTCGCAGGGACGCACGTCGATAGCCTCCGCGTGCCGTTCCTGCATTCCACCGAAGGCGTAGATGAAAAGAGTGGCTGGTTCAGGTTCAGCGGCGCCATCCAACGGCATCCGCTGCCCTATCTCCTTGCCGCCGCGGCGCTCCTCCTCGTCATGGCGATCCCGTTGCTTTCCATGCGCGTCGGCACCAGCGACAACGGAAACGACCCCGCCTCCACGCACTCCCGGCGCGCGTTCGACCTGTTGAAAGAAGGCTTCGGCCCAGGCTTTAACGGCCCGCTCGCCATCGTCGGGGATTTCAGCAAAGGTGACGACGGCCGCGTCGCCGCTGTCAGCGCGGCATTAGCCGCGACTCCCGGCATCGTCCAGGTCACCCCGCCGCTCTGGAACGCCGCCCACGACACCGTCCTCATCACGGCCTTCCCCTCGACGGGCCAGCAGGATGCGGCCACCGCAGCATTGGTCAAAAACATTCGCGCCAACGTCCTGCCGGCCGTGCTGCAGGGAAGTTCCGCGCGCGTCTTCGTGGCCGGCCAAACGGCCGCGACCGTCGATATCAGCAGCCGCATCTCTGAACGCCTGCCGATGCTCTTCGCCGGCGTCATCGGGCTCAGCTTCCTGCTCCTGATGATGGTCTTCCGCTCGGTCGTCGTCGCACTCAAGGCCGCCGTGATGAACCTGCTCTCGATCGGTGCGGCCTATGGCGTGCTCGTCGCAGTCTTTCAGTGGGGCTGGTTCAAGGGCGTCATCGGCATCGAAAAAGGCCCAATCGAATCGTTCCTCCCGATGATGCTGTTCGCCATCCTCTTCGGCCTCTCGATGGATTACGAGGTCTTTCTCATCAGCCGCATCCGCGAGGAATACCTCGCCACTGGCTCGAACGCCCGGGCCGTCACGAACGGCCTCGCGGCCACCGCACGCGTCATTACCGCGGCCGCCGCGATCATGGTCACGGTCTTCGCGGCATTCATTTTCGGTGACCAGCGGATCATCAAGGAATTCGGGCTCGGCCTCGCCACCGCCATCTTCGTCGACGCCACGATCGTGCGGCTCGTGATCGTGCCCGCCACCATGGAACTCCTCGGCGAGCGCAACTGGTGGCTGCCGAGCTGGCTCGATCGGCTCCTGCCCAAGATCGAGCTCGACCGCCCCTCGCACGAACCGCCTCCACCTGCCTTGCATGGGGGTTCACCCATCGGCGGCAAGTAAGCCGTGCCCCGCAGGCCACCGCCGGCGCACCCAATGCTAAACTCGCACCATGCCCCAGGAACCCGACATTGATTGGCCCGCTCGTGCCCGGGAACTGGCGCCCCGGTTCAACCGCCGCGCCGCCCGGCACGACCGCGAAGGCAGTTTCCCGTTCGAAAACTTCACCGACCTGGTCGCAGCCG
>DATNET010000241.1:0-7529 GCA_035606745.1 Tepidiformaceae bacterium | reverse complement strand
TTTCACCGTCTCCCTATCCACTGGATGTGGTGGCCCGCGATCGGCGGCCTGTTAGCGGGCGTCGTCGGCCTCTGGTACCCGAGAGCACTCGGCCCCGGCTACGACCTGATCGGCCAACTCCTCAACGGCGACAACTCGGTGAGCCTGATCATCGGTGTCTTGCTGCTCAAGTCGCTTGTCTGGATTGTCTTGAATGGCGCCGAGACATCGGGCGGCACGCTCGCACCTATCCTGATGATGGGCTGCGCGCTCGGTGCAGCTGAAGCACACATACTTCCTGCCGAAGGTGCCGGCTTCTGGCCCCTCATCGCAATGGGCGCGGTACTGGCCGGGACGCTCCGCGCGCCACTCACCGGCATCATGATCGCGCTTGAAGTCACTCACGACGTGAACGCCTTACTCCCGCTCACCGCGGCTGTCGCCGTCTCCTACGGAGTTACGGTGCTTACCCTGCAACGCTCCATGATCACCGAAAAGATCGGCGCGCGCGGCTACCACCGGAGTGAATTCGAGGTGGACCCGCTCTCCATCGTCCTCGTGAAGGAGGTGATGCGCACCAACGTCACCGCGTTACACAATTCGTCTACGCTGTCGGAATTGGCTACGTCGTTACGCGGGGACCACGCCTCCACCGGGCAGCGTCTGTATCCCATCGTCGACGCCAACGGCCGCCTCGAAGGCGTTATCTCGCGCACGAACCTGCAAGACTTGATCGACACCCAGCTCGATAAGCGCGGTTCCGAACCGGTATCCGAAATGATGAACGGCGCTCCGATCCTCGCCTTCCCCGACGAGTCGCTCAGCAGCGTCGTGTACCGCATGGCCCAGACCGGCTACACCCGCATGCCGGTCGTCGAGCGGCGAGACCATACGCAGCTTCGAGGGATGGTCTCGCTCAACGACACACTCGCGGCGCGCAACCGGGCCTTCGAGCGCGAAAATCGCCGTGAACGCGTGCTGCGCCTCCACCTCTACCGGCCGCACCGGCGTATGCCCACGCGAGGCGGCGATTCGGTTGGCGGCGACTCGGTATCGAAGATTTAGCGAAAGCACGTGCATGACGGCCGTGTTGGCCTCCAACAGCCCCGCCGGCGCGTTGACATCCGGCCGCGCTAGGCTACGATCCACTCACCAAACCTTTACACAAGGATTCGCGCCGGGCGGCTCCCAACTGGTTCATCCGCCGCCCGCCGCTTGCTGTACCTTCTTATGCCAAACGAAGTCCAACGCCGCCTCGCCGTCAGCGTCCAACCCGTGCCCAAGCAGGATGCCCAGGAGCGCAAGAACAACTTCAACGAAACCTACCTTGGTTTCGACCTCAACGCGGCCCGCATTGAAGCGTCGCGCTGCATCCAGTGTCCCTCGGCCCCCTGCCAGGAAGCATGCCCCGTCAGCAACGATATCCCCGGTGCCTTCGCACTGCTCGAACTCGGGGACATTGATGGAGCTGCCTCGAAGTTTCGCGAGACCAGCAATCTGCCCGAGATGTGCGGCCGCCTGTGCCCGCAAGAGCACCTCTGTGAAGGCGCGTGTGTGGTTGGCTTCGCCATCCGCCCGGACGGGCACGCCGAACCTCCCGTGACCATTGGCAAGCTCGAAGCATTCTGCACCGACGCCCAACGCCAGGAACTCGGCGGCTATCCCCTGCCGCGCTACATGCCCGAGCCTACCGGGCGCCAGGTCGCCGTGATCGGTTCGGGACCCGCCGGTCTCGCCGTCGCAGAACAGCTCGCTGAGCGCGGACACGGAGTAACCGTTTACGAATTCTGGCCAGAACCGGGCGGCGTCCTGGTGTATGGCATCCCGAACTTCAAGATGCGCAAGTCCATCGTCGATGAATACATCGCCCACCTCGAAGCGCTGGGCGTGAAGTTCGTGTGCAACACCTACGTCGGCCGCGACGTCACCATCGATGACATGCTCGCCGGCCAGTTCGATGCCGTGTTCGTTGGCACCGGGGCAGGTATGGGCAACGAAATGGGACTCGAAGGCGAGACGCTTGAGGGCGTCCACAAGGCAACCGACTTCCTCGTGCGTGGCAATCTCACTGCCGAACAGCTCCCCGCAAACCTGCGGGACCCACTGCCGCAGCTTCACAACGTCGTCGTCATCGGTGGCGGAGATACCTCCATGGACTGCGTCCGTACGGCCGTGCGCCTCGGCGCCGAAAAGGTGACCTGCGTGTATCGCCGCACCGAACGCGAGATGCTGGGCCGCGCGGAGGAGCGCAAGAACGCCCGCGAAGAGGGTGTCGAGTTCGCCATGCTGACACTGCCGACGCGCATTATTGGCGACGAAAACGGGCACGTCGTCTCGGTCGAACTCCAGCGCATGGAACTGGGCGAACCCGACGAATCGGGTCGCCGCGCGCCCCGGCCCATCCCCGGCAGCGAGTACATCGTGCCGGCAGATGCGGTCGCCATTGCGATCGGCTATGGCGCCGACCCACTCGTGCCGCAGACGACGAGCGGCTTGAAATCGAACCGCAAGGCCCTGATTGAGATTGACCGCACCGGACGCACGTCGCGGCCCGGCGTCTTCGCGGGCGGCGACAACGTCAACGGCGCCGACCTCGTGGTCACCGCGCTCGCGGATGGCCGGCGCGCCGCCGAAGCCATCGCCGCCTACATCGAAGGCCGCCCGCCGCGAAAGCGCTAGCGCTCCGCCGCCACAGCGGTGAACCGGCGAAGTATGTCCAATACGGCCACCGCCGAAAGGGAGCCGAGCGCAAGCAGGCGAGCCAGGCTCCACAGGCGAATAATTCGTGGCCACGTTGCATCGCTGGTGCTCACCTGAAGGCCCATCCACCTCTCAAACGTCAGAAATTACAAGCACTTTACAATCGTCATCTGTGGCCACCCGGCGTCCCACCCGACCTTCAAGATGAGACTCCTGAGGGATCGAAATGAACAAGCCGCCCGGCCTCAACGCACTCCTGTTTATGTCGAACGAGAATTCGGCGCTCGGTTCCGTGGAAACGCCGCTCCTCGTGCGCCTTCTGCGCCCGGCGACGTTTATCGTTTGGATCCTCGTCTTTTGCATCGAAGCGCAGACACTTGTCTCCACCGGCGCAAGCGCCAACTGGTTGGTGCTCGTACTCTCCTCCGCCCTCTTCGGCATCGTGCACGTGCAATTCTGGTACGAAGAATCCGAACAGGGCCGCCGCTTCCATCGGACGTTCGAGCGCGTTCGCGGAAGGGTCTATGAAGACGACGCCACGGGAATGCCCAACAGCCGCCACTTCGTTTTCGAACTGCGCCGCCAGATGATGCGCTCGGTGCGCAGCGGCCGTGGCTTCTCGCTCGTGCTAACAGACATTGGTGGGTGGGAGAAGGCCGGGACGGAGGAAGACCGCATGCTCACGGGCATCGCCAAAATCCTCAGGCAATCGGTCGGCGAATCGGACTTCGTCGCCCATCTGCAAGGGGCCATTTTCGCGGCAATCGTTATGGATGACACGAAGCGTTCGTCCGGCGAAAAGGCGGACAGCCTGCTCCCCGCGATCGGCTCATGTATCCCGCTGGACCTGGCTGGGGCGATGTTCCCCGTCGTATCCATCACCGGGTACGAGGGTGAACTGGAAGTGCGCGACTACCTTCGGCGCGCACAGCGCGACCTGCTCGGCTCGCGTTCAAAATGCATGACCAACGCCCCGGTGAACCTACGCCGTCCCACTACCGCGGCGGCCTAGACGCCGCATCCGCGACAGCACCTCTTTCCGCTCCTCATGGAGGAACCGAGAAGCCCGATGGTTTGGCCGCCACCGGGCCTCTTTCTATGTTGGATTTGCGATTTTGAATTTGGATTGAAGACGGCCGCTGCGGCTTCGGCGCACGTAAGTACACCCGGCGATGCTAAGCCCGCCGCTAGCCTCGGAAGCGACCGGCCGTCATCCCCGGCCACCAGCCCCCGCGAATCGTGAATCGTGAATCCAAAGTGTGGAGCGGGCGAAGGGAATCGAACCCTCGTCTCAACCTTGGGAAGGTCGCGTTCTGCCATTGAACCACGCCCGCGCGTCCGCTTGCCGCATCGTATCATCTGCTCACTTAAGCTTCGAGGTTACACATGCCAATCCCACAAGAACTCGCCCTCACTCCCGAACAACTCGATGAGCTCATGCTCACGTCCTGGAACATGCGTATCGCCAGCGTCGGGCCCGGCACGCGCATCAACCTGACGCCGCTCTGGTTTGGATGGGGCGGCGGCAATGTCTACACCTACTGTCGCGGCCAGAAAATCGTCAACCTCCGCCGCAGTCCCTCTGCGACCGTGCTCGTGGACAGAAACGAGCGGTTTCCGGAACTCCAGGGCGCCATGTTCCAGGGCACGGCACATGTCCTCGAAGACGCCGAAGCAGAAAACGCCGACCCCCATCTCGAAGAAGTGCGCATGCAAATGGGCGCGAAATACGCGGGCGGGCACGGCGAGGCGACGGCCGCGCCGCAGCGCAATGCCGCCACCGCTCGCGGCCGACACTGGCGCTGGGTGCGCTTCGAACCAAAGCGCACCGTTACCTGGGACAACAAGAAGATCAAGCCCCGATCGTAGTCGAGGATACCTGCACCCAACTCCACCCACCTTCTGGGGCCCTTGACAGCACGGTATAATGATTCGACCACACTGGCTCGTTGAGCGTTCGCTCCACGAGCCTGGAGGCCGACATGTACGGTTCCATCCAAGACCTTCTTGCCGAAAAAGGCCGTCAGGTCTACACCGTCCGGAAAAGCACGCCAGTGATCGACGCCGTCCGGGCAATGAACCAAAAAGGTGTGGGCTCGTTACTTGTCATGGACGGCGACCACGCTGTCGGCATCTTCACCGAGCGCGACGTCCTCCAACGCATTGTGGATGTCGACCGCGACCCGGCGATCACCCGTGTCGTCGAGGTAATGACCCCGGATCCCGTGAGCATCCTCCCCGAAACGCGGGTTTCCGACGCGATGGACATCATGACGAGCCGTCGATTCCGACATCTCCCGGTGATCGAACGTGGACAGGTCGTCGGCATGGTCTCAATTGGCGACGTCATGCGCTGGGTGACGATGTATCAGCAAGACCACATCGACCATATGACCGAGTACATCGTCGGTCGCGCCCCGGCGTAGTCTCGGCCAGCCCCTGGCCCGTCGAACTCCTTGCAGCAGAGAATCGAGGCAGTGTAGCTTCGGGGTTGGAGTTCGTGGCCGCGCGCCGCTGAGCGCCGCCACGCAGAGTACGAATTATTTGGCCCGGAGCAACTCATGCCTGTCACCACTCCTATCGAACCAATCACCGCGAGCGACGCGGACCTTCGCAAGGTGCTCGAAGACGCGCACCTCCCCGCCCTCATCGCCGCGCTCGCCCAGGATACGGGCGACTTCAGCCTGCTCCGTGACGACCTCATCCCCGATACCGGCGTCGTTGGACGGGCGCTCGGTGGCTTCATGCCAGACCAGCAGGTGCGGGCACGTGAGCTCGCCTTCGACGCCCTTGTCGCCTTCCGCGACGGCGGTTGCGTGGCCAGGGACAACACGAGCCAGGCCGACCTCCGGCGTCTCATCGACTACGTAGCCGGCGGCGAAACCAGCGATGAGTACGTCCCCTTGCTCGAAGAAGAACTGGCGTTCCCCAATGAGGACGCCCGTGCGCCAAAGTGGAACAAAGAACAAATCGCACCCGGGACGCCGTTCTCGGTCGCCGTTATCGGCGCCGGCATGTCTGGGATCGTTGCCTCAATCCGCCTGAAGCAGGCGGGCGTGCCGTTCACCATCATCGAAAAGAACCGCGGCATCGGCGGCACGTGGTGGGAAAACACATACCCTGGTGCGCGCGTCGACAACGCCAACCACATGTACAGCTATTCGTTCGCCCAAAAAGTGGACTGGCCATCCCACTTCTCGACGCAGGGCGTCCTCCAACGTTACTTCAGCTCCGTCGCCGAGGAGTACGGTCTGCTGCCAAATATCCGCTTCGGCACGGAAGTGGAATCCGCAACGTATGACGATGCACGTGCGCTCTGGACGCTCACGCTCCGTTCCGGCGGAAAGACGGAGACCCTCGAAGCGAACGCAGTGATCAGCGCCGTGGGGCAGTTGAATCGCCCCAATATGCCGGACATTCCGGGCATCGGCACGTTCGAAGGGCCAGCCTTCCACTCGGCACGCTGGGACGACACCGTCGACCTGCATGGCAGGCGCGTCGCGGTCATCGGCAACGGCGCGAGTGCCTCACAGCTTATACCTGAAGTGGCCAAAGAGGCCGGTGAGTTACTCATCTTTCAGCGCACACCAACCTGGTACGCGCCCGTGCCGAACTACCACGAAGCCGTTCCCGAGGGTCTGCAGTGGCTCTTTCGGCACGTGCCCCACTATGCCCAGTGGTACCGTTTCTGGCTGTTCTGGACATCCGCTGAGGGCCTCCTGCCAAGCGCGCGCGTGGATGCGGACTGGGACGGCGACCCGAACTCCATCGGGAAAGCAAACGATGAGGTGCGCGCCCTGTTCACCGGCTATTTGCAGGGCGAATTCGCCGACCGCCCGGATCTGCTGGCGAAGGTCGTGCCCCACTACGCACCCGCATCGAAGCGCATCGTCCTCGACAACGGCATCTGGGCGCGCACGCTCAAGCGCGACAACGTCCAGCTGATCACCGAGCATGTCGATGCCATCACCCCTCGGGGCGTGAAGACGGCCGATGGCCAGGAGCACGAAGTCGACGTGATCATCTTCGGTACCGGCTTCCAAGCATCGAAGTTCCTCACGCCGATGAAGGTCGTCGGCCGCACCGGGCGCGACCTCAACGAGCAGTGGGAAGGCGACGCACGCGCCTACCTCGGCATCACCGTGCCGGACTTCCCCAACCTGTTCCTGATGTATGGCCCGAACACGAACATCGTCGTCAACGGCAGCATCGTCTACTTCTCCGAGTGCGAGACGAACTACATCCTCGGCTTGATCAAGATGCTCCTTGCCGGCAAGCACCGCGCCATGGATGTGAAGCGCGACGTGCATGACGCCTACAACGAACGCGTTGATGCCGAGAACATGCAGATGGCCTGGGGCGTGGCCGAGGTGCCGAGCTGGTACCGCAACGCCAAAGGCCGGACCGCGCAGAACTGGCCGTTCAGCCTGCTCGAATACTGGCAGTGCACGCGCCAGCCCAATCCGGCCGATTACGAGTTCGCGTAAGACGGGCTGACGCCGCCACCCTGTTCCCTCTTACCGGCCCCCTCTTACCGCCCCTTGAACACCGGCTCCCGCCGCTCAACAAAGCTGAGCGCGCCTTCGCGATGGTCTTCGGTCGTGAACAGGTAGGCGAGCGAGCTGCCGATGTAGGCGCCCATCTCCTCCATGCCCGCGTTCACCGACTTTCGCAGGCCCTCTTTCATGTAGCGCATCGCAATCGGCGGGTTCGCGGCGATCTTCGCCGCCATGGCATTCGCGGCCGGCATCAGTTCTTCCGCCGGGACGACCTGCGAGACCAGGCCAATCTTCAACGCTTCCGCGGGGTCGATGATATCGCCGGTGAACAGCAATTCCGCCGCCTTCGAG
>DATNET010000233.1:0-2158 GCA_035606745.1 Tepidiformaceae bacterium | reverse complement strand
GCGCTGGCCCGCGAGATGAAGCGATCGGGCGGGCACATCTGGTTGGGACATGCAGAGAGCGCTGCATCCATGCGCGTTTATGGCTGGGGCGACGCGTGGAACATGATTGCGCGGACAGCTTATGCGCAGCTTGGCTACTCGCCGGTGGTGCTGGCGGCATGCGTGGCCGGGATGGGCGTGGTGTATTGCGCGCCGCCGCTGGCGCTGGTCTTCGGGCGCGGGAAAACGCGCGTGCTGGGCGCACTGGCGTGGGGCGGAATGGCTGCACTCTTTCAGCCGACGCTCACACGATATCGTCGCTCGCCGTGGTGGGGACTGGCGCTGCCGGCGATTGGGCTTTTCTATGTAGGCGCGACTGTGGCTTCGGCGGTGCGGCATTACGCCGGGCGCGGAGGTGGGTGGAAGGAAAGGGTGTATGGGGAGAGGCAGCCACGCTAATTGCAGCTATGGTAGACGGAGACAATTGAGCATTCGCGGCATTCGACGATGTCTCCTCGCAGGCCATTGTATGCCTGCGAGGTAGAACGCCATCTTACTTTGTATTTACTTCGTAGCCAGTTGGCGGAGGACGTATTGCAGGATGCCGCCGTGGCGGAAGTATTCGATTTCCTGCGGGGTGTCGATGCGGATTTTTGCTTCGAAGGTTTTTTGCTTTCCGTTGCCGGCGGTGGCGGCCACTTTGACGGTGCGGCCGGAGGCGAACTTATCGGCGAGACGGTCGCAGAAGCCTATTATGTCGTAGGTTTCTTCGCCGGTGAGGCCGAGCGATTCGGCGGTTTCTCCATCCTTGAATTGCAAGGGAAGAATGCCCATTCCAACGAGATTGGACCGGTGGATGCGCTCGTAGCTTTCGGCGATGGCGGCGCGAATGCCGAGCAGGTTGGGGCCCTTGGCGGCCCAGTCGCGCGAGGAGCCTGCGCCGTATTCCTTGCCGGCAAGAATGAGCAGCGGCGTGCCGCGCTCCGCGTATTTGACGCTGGCGTCGTAGATGGACATCTGCTCGCCTTCGGGCAAGAGGCGGGTGACGCCGCCTTCGGTTCCGGGGGCGAGCTTGTTGCGCAGGCGGACGTTGGCGAAGGTTCCGCGCACCATCACTTCGTGATTGCCGCGGCGCGAGCCGTAGGAGTTGAAGTCGGCGGTTTTGACGCCGTGCGCGGCCAGATACTGGCCGGCGGGGCCGTTGGCCTTAATGGCGCCGGCGGGGGAAATGTGATCCGTGGTTACGGAGTCGCCGAGCAGGGCGAGAACACGTGAGCCGGTGATGTCCGTCGCGGGCGGGGGCGTCATGGTCATGCCGAGGAAATAAGGCGCTTGACGGATGTAAGTGGAATCGGGCTCCCACTGGTAGACGTTGCCGGTAGGGAATTCCAGGCTTTGCCAGTTGGAGTCGCCCTGGGTGATGGTGGAGTATTCCCGGCGGAAAGCTTCGCTGTCGAGTCCGCGCTCGATGGTCTCTGAGACTTCCTTCCTCGTGGGCCAGATGTCTTTGAGGAAGACGGGGCGGCCTTGCTGGTCCTGGCCTAGGGGGTCGGATTCGAAATTGTGACCGATGCGGCCGGCAAGCGCATACGCGACGACGAGCGGCGGGGACATGAGGTAGTTGGCGCGGACCTCGACGTTGACGCGACCTTCGAAGTTGCGATTGCCGCTGAGCACGCTGACGGCAACGAGGCCGTGCTCGTCAATGGATTTAGAAACATCGGCGGGCAGCGGGCCCGAGTTGCCGATGCAGGTGGTGCAGCCGTAGCCGACGACGTTGAAGCCGAGCTGCTCGAGGTACGGGAGCAGCCCCGCGGCCTTCAAGTAATCGGTCACCACGCGCGAGCCAGGCCCGAGCGAGGTCTTCACGAACGCCTTGGTGGTGAGCCCCTTGTCCACGGCCTTCTTGGCGACGAGGCCCGCGGCCACCAGCACCGACGGGTTCGAGGTGTTCGTGCACGAGGTGATCGCCGCGATCACCACGTCGCCGTGACCGATGTCATGCTTGCGTGCTTCGACGGGGTAGCGCTTGCCCGCCTCGCTTCCCTTGTTGAATTCCTTGTCCATCGCCGTGGCGAAGCCGTTCTTGACCTCTTTCAGCAGCACGCGGTCCTGCGGGCGCTTCGGGCCTGCGAGAGACGGCTCCACCGAACCGAGTTCGAGCTTCATCACATCGGTG
>DATNET010000221.1:0-2406 GCA_035606745.1 Tepidiformaceae bacterium | reverse complement strand
AGGACGCTGCTTTCGACCTTGCCGGCATAGAAATCCAGCGTTTTACGGTCGCGGTAGTAGGGGTCGTTGATGAGGATCTTGTCGCCGTCGAAGCCAACGGCCGTAATCCAGTGCCCTGGGATCTGGAGGATGACCGGGCGGCCGGCCTTGAGTTCGGAGCGGACCTCAGCATCGGAGCCCGTCCCGATCCCGGCGAAGCGGATCACGCGCGCGCCCGGGTGGGCCTTCGCTATCTCCTCCGATAACTGG
Source organism: Tepidiformaceae bacterium (assembly GCA_035606745.1). Classification (GTDB taxonomy): domain Bacteria; phylum Chloroflexota; class Dehalococcoidia; order Tepidiformales; family Tepidiformaceae; genus DATNET01. Next base: position 2,157 of record DATNET010000221.1, on the reverse strand, counting down.
TTGACCAGCGTCCAGACGACATCTCCGTTGACGTAGCCCTGGCTGACCCACCCCTTGGAGCCTTTCGTCGATTGCAAGTTGGCCCACGTGTTGAGGGACTTCGGCGTGAGGTCCGACCCATCGGGCATGACGGTGAGCTGGAACAGGTTCATCGCAGTCGCGAGGGAGGTGATGGCAGCGCCGCACTGGTCCATGATCGTCCCGCACCAATCCGGGCCGAAGGTGGTGTCGTTCGCCTTGGCGTAAACGTCCTTGCCCCATTGGGGGTCGTTCTGTTCAAAGAGCGGCGCCGCCGCCGAGGCGGGCTCCGGTTTGGCTGTCTTGGTCTTGTCTTTGTCGCACATATGGACGCCGGCGTATGGCGCCTCCGCGTTTGCGGCGGTGACGCCGTTGCTCGATGTCGAAAAGAAGTACCAGAACAACCCGACGGCAAATGCGGCCAGGATTAGCGTGAGCAGGGCGGGCCGCACGAACGGCTGAAGCACCGGTCGCACGCTGACCTGGCCCGTGCTGGTCGCCTTGGCACCGCCTTCGGCGAGCGGGGTCGCGAGCACCGTAAACGGCGCGGTCAGGGTGGGTCCCAGGTATTTGCGCTTGCGTGGCGACACTCGGAACGGGATCAACGCCTCTTCGCCAGCTGCCAGCTCGATCTGTGGCAGGGCGAATTCGTAGAGGAGCGCTTCCTCGTCGTCGGTGCCGGACAGCAGATAGGTGGCGGCTGCGTTGCCGTTATTGAGGGCGTGTAGGGTGAACTGTTTCGTGCTTCGGACAGGGTGCAATTCGAGTGTGGTGGCCTCGAATGGCAGTACGGAAAGGTGGCCGTTCGTCAGGACTTCGCGGCCGGTTTCGCCGCTCGTCACGACGACCGCGAATTCGTAGTCTCCGGCTCGCGAATCGGCCCTCCGCGGCGGCTGGACGATGAGGGTTATTTCGGTCTGATCGTTTGGCAGCAGCACGATCTTGGGCTGGCTGAGGCGTACCCAATCGGACGGAAGGTCGAGCACTTCGATCGACAGCTCGTCGACGACGCGCCCACGATTCTGCACCATGAGCGTGCCCACGCCCGGGACGCCGCCAACTTCGAGCGGCAGGACCGGCATGGTCAACGATGCGCGCACGGTAGCGGGCAGTTCGTACGGCTGACCTTCGATTACATCTGCAGCTTCATCGGTCTTGTTCGTTGCATCGGTCGAAACGGCGGCAGGCGCCTCGTAGGAGGCGGTGACTTCGCCGAAGCGGATGACCTGGTTATTTTCGACGAGGCTCGGCGTGTTCGCCGGGATGCGCTGGGGGCCGATGAACGTCCCTTCGGCGGAGCCGAGGTCCTCGACAAGGAGACGGCCGGAATCGATCGTGAGGCGGGCGTGGCGGCGGGCGACCGAGAGGTCATCGATGACGATGGAGTTGCCATCGGCGCGGCCGACGACGAGGGTCGGGAGGTCGAGCGGGTATTCGCGGGTGCGGCCGTCGCCGGTAGTTACTCGAAGGAGCCCGAACTTCACGCCAACAGCCTCTCCGCCATTCCGGGCAATTCAGTTTCGCCCGCAAAGCTTAGCGGCGCGTACACCATGGGGCTAGCGGGCTGAGCGAGCACTCCTGTCTGCTCCTGCCGCGCAGCGTTAGAACGTAATCGGCGTGAGCTGCGAACTTCCGGCGAAGTCCGAGTTCGTTGACGTCAGCGTGGCTGTCACCGAACGGCCCCCCGTACCGAATGCACTCGAAGTTACGGCGCTGGCCTGTGTTCCAGCTACCACAGTGCCAGTTTTCGATGGCGCCCCCGTGCCGCTGTTATTGAACTGGACGCTTCCCGTCAGAGCGGTGCAGTCGCCATTCCCACAAGAGATTGTGGCAGTCACATTCCCGGACGCATCCGCGGAAAGCACCATGGAGGTGGTGATCGGGTTCACCTGCACGACGATCGTAGTCGACGCATCGGTGTAATCGGAATCGCTCGAAGTGAAAACAACGTCCACCTGTTGCGGCTCAGTGAACCCGACGTGCCAGGTTACCGAAGGTGATGTCGCCTGTCCCGATGCGACGGTCCCGCTCCCCTTGTCGCCGAAGGCGATCGTTCCAGCGGCGCCTGTGGCAGTCGATTCGCCGACCAGCACCGTAGCAGTGTAGGTCGCCGTGTCGAGCGCAGTTACGGTCGATGGA
>DATNET010000216.1:0-2056 GCA_035606745.1 Tepidiformaceae bacterium | reverse complement strand
GCTGCAAGCAGCTACCGGAAGGGATGCGGCATCTACCTCAAGCCAGCCCGCGTGACAATCGTATCGCGCTCCGGAAGATTTCTCCATCGCACAACGAAAGACAAACCGGGCACATGGGGCCGGGATAGCCCACCGTTTGCCCCAGAGAGGTCGCAGCAGAGGCGTCTGTTACAATGCGCAGATGCGAGCCCTGGCCGGCGCCGTGCCGCGGTCGGGCTCGTGAGCGTGGCCAGGATGATCGCCCAAGCGGGAGTAGCTCAGTGGTAGAGCGCCTGCCTTCCAAGCAGGATGTCGCGAGTTCGAGCCTCGTCTCCCGCTCCAATAATCCCGTGCAATCCGCTGATATCCCCACACGGGCTCTGAGCGGCGCCGGCTGGTCGGGCGGTCAGGCGACGAGCCTGCGCACCACCTCATACAGCACCTGCATGCCTAGCCGCAGGTTTTCGACACTGAGACGTTCGTTGTGGCCATGCACGCCGGCGAGCTCCTCCGGGCGCACAAGGCACGGAACGAACCCGTACGCAGGTATCCCACGCACCCGGTAAATCCGCGAATCTGTGAAGCCGCTCGTCATCTCCGGCACAATCTGGGCGCCCTCGACGAGCTCCGAGACCACGTCATGGACGACGCGTACGAACTGCGTATCCATCGTGCTTTCGCTGCCTTCGAAGCGATTCAGGACGTCGATGGTTATGCGGCTGTCGTCGATCACCGAACGCAACTCGGCCAGGAACGCATCCGGGTCGACATCCGGCAACAGACGGCAATCCAGTGTTGCACTTGCTTCGGCCGGGATGACGTTGACTTTGATGCCCGTCGCGATGGTCGTCAGCGAAACGGTGTTCGAGAGCCGTGCACGGAGCGCTGGGCTCCGTTCTGCGGCGCGCAGCACGGCCGGCTCCTCGGCACTGCGCATCAGGCCCGCGGCGGTCATCGCGGCCGCATGTTCACGCATGACCGGCACCATTCGAAGCTCATGCTGCCACAGGCTGACTCGTCCCAACGCCTGGACGAGGTGCTCGGCGCAGTTATCGCCATGAGGGACAGAACCGTGGCCAGGCCTCCCGCGTGCGGTCAATTTCAGCCAGAACGGCACTTTTTCGGTTGGCGCGATCTGAAAGACCTGCGCGACGCCTCGCTTCTCGATGGAGAGCCCGTACGCGCCTTCGTTGATGACGAGTTCCGTATCCAGCCACGCTGGCCGATGCTCAGCAAGCCAGGTGACACCGAAGGTGCTCCCCGCCTCCTCGTCCGCCACCGCCATGAACGTCAGACCCTTTCGGAGTGCAACGCCCTGTCGCTTGAGCAGCAGGAACGTCATCAGCTCGATGACGCCCATCCCCTTCATATCGAGCGCGCCACGCCCCCATACCGAGCCGTCAATCAGTTCGCCGGCGAACGGGTCCACGTCCCAGAACTCACGCTCCACCGGCACGACATCCGTGTGGTTGAGCAAGCACACGCCGCCCTGGGCAGGCCCCAGCCGGGCGATGAGGTTGGAGCGCCCCGGCGCCGATTCCGCGACCTCGAACGGGATGCCTTCGGCGGCCAGCAGGTCTCCGAGGAAACTGACGGCGCGAGCCTCATTGCCGGGCGGGTTAGAAGTGTCAATCCGCAGGTATTCGCGAAGTACCGTCGTCGCTTCGGATGTCGCCCGCTCCCAATCGATCGTTGTGCTCAAGCCCCACCTCGCTCGCGATGCCCGGAGTGTAGCGGCTTGCCGCTCGCCCGAACAGGCACATCCCTGATTGAGGCCCACGATCATTGGCGCGATAGTCGTCGCGTGCACATCGCGCTTTGCATCGTCGCAGGCTGCGCCGGCCTCTCGTTCGGCTGGTTCGTGCCGCGCATCCAACACCGCCTCTACTCAAAGCCTGAATACCGCGAACACCCGGCCACGGGCCGCAAACTCGTGGTGCTGCGCCTGTTTCTGGCCGTCAGCTGCGGCGCGGCCGGTGCCCTCGCCTTTCGGCCCGGGCATTACGCCTTCGGCCCGGCGCTCTTGACGGCGCTGTTTTCGTTCGCGCTGCTCGTGACCGCCAGCACCGACTTCGAA
>DATNET010000211.1:0-2252 GCA_035606745.1 Tepidiformaceae bacterium | reverse complement strand
GGTGGCAACACCGAGATCGCCTGCCTCGCGAAGCGCGTGCTTTCGATCATGCCGCAGGAGCGGCGGCGGTTCGTCCCGCGCGTGGACTTCAACACGAGCCCGGGCTACATCGACGGACCGAGCGCTCGGCGGAAGGCGGGCCTCGCGCCGCAGGGCCCGAATCGCGTCGTCTCGACGTTCGGCGTCTTTGGGTTCGATACCCTGGACGGCGGCGAAACCGGCTCATGCGAGATGGTGCTCGAAGCTGTCTTTCCGAACATGGCGCCCGACGTCGTGCAGATCGAGACCGGCTGGGAGCTCCGGGTGGCCGATAACGTGGCCGAAATCGAGCCGCCGACGGATGAGGAGCTCACGCTCCTTCGGCGGTTGGACCCGCACCACTTCTACCTTACGCCGGGGCGGTACTAGCGCCGGCCATGCATCGGGCGGGTGCCCACCAAAGGCTCCGGCGCCAACTGCCTCATTCTTGACGGATCTGCAAGGCAAGGCCGTGAGTTCGCGTGCTAGCTTGGACGGATGGCAATTCTCGAAGCTTTGGGTAGAGAGCTCACGACCGTCCACACGCCGGGCGCTCCGCTTCTCACTGTGTCGCTCGATCTTCGGGCGCCCTCCCTCGGTTGGGCTCCGGCAGGGCCAAACGCGGTGCGACAGGCGTTGAACGAGGAGGCCGCGCGGCTTGGGTTGAGCTCGCAGGCTGAGCTTCGATCGTTCAAAGAGGACCTCTCACGCCTCGATGCGGCTATCGAAGAGGCCAGCGCCGCCGGTGCCCAGGGGCTATTCTTCGTGGGCTGCGCGGGCGAGGACATTGCCTACGATGTCGCCCTCCCGAGTGCCTTCCGCAATAGTGCCAGGATTGCCGAGCGCCCGTGGCTCTTCGAGCTCGAGCGAGTGCGCTACCTCTTCGGGCAGCCGTTCACCGTTGTCTTCGTTGAAATGCACTCGCTCTCCATGGCGCGTGTGCGCTATGGAGAAGGGGCGGAAACCGCGGGCGTCGACCACGACAAGCACTGGCTTTCGAAAAAGGCGGGCCGGACGAATATTGAGGGCCGCAGCGGCTCCGTGGCGGCGGGAGCGATGGGCGCCGGCAGCGGCCCCATGGGCGGGCACTCGAAGAATCGGGTGAACCAGATCGTCGAGGAGCGTCGCCGGGAGTTCGCACGCGAGGCGGCCACCGAACTCGAAGCGTTCATTGGCGATGACGAACGCTTCCTGCTGGCGGGCGTGCCCGAAGCGCGCTCGCAATTGTTGGCTCAGCTCGACGGGCGTCTCGCGGGGAGGGTACTAGAAGTCGCGGCCGCACCTGCCGGAGCCGACCCGGCCGGGCTGGCCAGCGCCGTCCTGGTGCTGTCCAGCGATCAACAATTGGATGATGCAGACGCCGCAGCCAGGGAGTGGCTTTCGGGAGCGGTGGGTGATCGGCTCGCGGCCGGCCGCGCCGCGGCGTTGGCCAGTCTGGCGGAAGGCAGGCTTGGCGAATTGGTCGTGCACGAGGACAGCGTGCGCCACCTCGGCACGGCCGAGGACACACGCGCACAGGGGCCCGAAGATGATGAGCCCATTGGCGAAATCCTTCGGCTCGCGAAGGAGACCGATGTCACCCTCCGCTTTGGTCGCGAACCCATCCTGCTCGAGGAGTACGGGGGCGTGGTCGGGACGAACCGGTGGTAGGGCCCCGCTACAGCTGCCGCTGCAGCGGCAGCTCGCGGATCCGCTTCGACGTGCGGTCGAAGAGCGCGTTGGCGATCGCTGGGGCGATCGGCACAATGCCCGGCTCGCCTGCACCGGTTGAGGGGTTGGCCTGCGCGCCGACGAGCGCGACCGAGATAGCGGGAGTCTGGTTGATGCGGGGCACGCGGTAGCGGGCGAAGTTGCCGTTCAGCAGCCGTCCATTCTCGAACTCCGCCGCCTCGAACAACGCTGAGCCGAGGCCCATCATGATCGCGCCCTCCATCTGGCTACGCACGCCTTCGGGGTTGAACACGAGGCCGCAATCGATCGCTGAACTCACGCGGTTCACGGCGATCTCCTTGCCCTGCACGTCGATGGCGACGCATTCGGCGGCGTACGACCCGACATCGAGTCCGATGGCAACGCCGTAGCCCCGGCCGGAGGGCGCGGCCGCCGTTTTCCACCCGAACTGCGCCGCGGCCGCTTCGAGCACGGCGCGATACCGCGGGTCGGGGAGGTTCTTGAGCCGGAATTCGACGGGGTCCATGCCTATGGCGTGGGCGATTTCATCTATGTGGGATTCG
>DATNET010000148.1:0-3052 GCA_035606745.1 Tepidiformaceae bacterium | reverse complement strand
CGGGATCCGGGCAATCAATGCCAGCGCCGTCGACGTTGCCGCGCTGCTCGGCTTGCTCACGTCGTTCGTGATCTACGTGAGCCGATTCTTCGACCCGATCCGCGATCTCGTGTTGCAATACACGATGTTCCAGCGCGCCATGGCTGGCGGCGAGCGCATCTTCGAGGTGCTCGACACGCCGGCCCGCATCGTTGACCGCCCGGATGCGGTCGAACGGGACACGGTGGAAGGCCGCGTCGACTTCGACCACGTCTACTTCCACTACGTCGAAGGCGTGCCAATCCTCCAGGACATCGACCTGCATGTCGAGCCGGGCGAGTCAATCGCGTTTGTGGGACACACCGGCGCCGGCAAGACGACGATCACGTCGCTCGTGAGCCGGGGATACGAAGTCACGGGTGGCGCGATCCGCATCGATGGGGTCGATATTCGCGACATCAAGCGACGTTCGTTGACCAAACACATGGGCGTGGTACTGCAGCAGCCGTACCTCTTCAGCGGCACGGTGAAGGAGAACATCACGTACGGACGCCCGGACGCGACGGACGAGATGGTGATCGATGCGGCGGTCGCGGTGGGCGCGCACGATTTCATCTCCCGGCTCGAAAACGGCTACGACACCGTGCTGCAGCAGCGCGGGCAAAACCTCTCGCTCGGCCAACGCCAGCTGATCAGCTTTGCGCGGGCGATCCTGGCGGCGCCGCGGATCCTCGTGCTGGACGAAGCGACCGCCTATGTCGACACGCAGACAGAGGTCATCATCCAGCGCGCGCTGGACGAACTGCTCAAGAACCGCACATCGTTCGTCATCGCGCATCGGCTTTCGACTATCCGGCGGGCGAACCGCATCGTCGTCCTGGATGGGGGCAAGATGGTCGAGATCGGCACCCACGAGGAGCTCCTCGCTGCCGGTGGCACGTACGCCAACCTGTACAAGATGACCTACCAGCAAGAGGAAGCGGACAAGGAAGAAAAGATGGTGGGCGAGGACGCCGCGTTCGCCCGCCGCCGCCAGGGAGAAATCGGTCCCGTGGGCGAAGCCCAGCCCGCCGCGGGCGCCTAGGCGCGCGACTGCGCAACAGCACAACGAAGGGGCACGCCGGAAACGTGCCCCTTCAGCGTTACTCGAACGCTGGTTGCCTCAGCTGCGCCACACTTTTGGCTTTGTGCCGGTGCGGAGGTCGGCGAGGGCGGAGAGTTCGATCCGCCACGGTTCCAGTTTGAGTGCACCGAATTCCGGTGAAGTGGCGCCGGCGGGCCAGAAGATCGCGGGGTCGTACCCGACTGGCGGCGGTGCGTTCTTTACGAGCTCCCAGACGCGAGCCTTGACCGCCGGGTCATCGGCCCAGGACGCGAAGCAGTCGGCGTAGACCTGCTCGTGCTGAGGATCCCAGTAGCTGCACGAAACGAACGGGTTTGCAGCGAGGTGTGCGGCCTTGAGCGAGTTGCGCCCCGTCGCTATCCAGCCCGTCGAGCCATCCCACACCGGGTGGAGGATGCGCGACCGCGGGCGGCCCTTGCTGTCGATCGTGGTGACGGTGCACCAGACGATGCGGTCTGTGCGCTTGCGGAATTCCTGTTCAATGTCGGCAAAAGAGGAGGCGTCCATGCGCGGCATTGTGGGCGTTCGTGCGCGCCGTTGTCGAACCGGCACTGGCGCCCGGCCTGTTCACATCTTTTGCGGTGGCCCTAGGTCGAGCTGCATATAGGTCGTATCCATCCACCGCCCGAATTTGAAGCCCGCGTTGTGTAGCGTGCCCATCGTCTCGAAGCCAAGGGAGCGGTGGAGCGCGATGCTCGCAGCGTTGTCCCACGTGATTGACGCCACGATCAGGCGAAGGCCGAGGCTGCGCGCTTCGTCGAGCAGCGCTTTAAGCAACGCCCGTCCTACGCCCGCGCCGTGAAACGCCGGGTCGATGTAAATCGTGTCCTCGCGGGTGAAGCGCCAGCCCGACTTCTCGCTCATGCGCGAGAGATAGGCGAAGCCTGCGAACTTCGTGGAAATCTGTGCGCAGAGGACGGGCTGGGACTCGCCGTGCGCGGCGAACCAGGTGGCACGCTGCTTCATCGTCCACGGTTCCTCGTCCCACGTCGCCGTGCCCGTCCGAATCGCTTCGTTGTAAATGCGCTGGATATCACCAAGGTCCACTTCGGTCGCGTGGCGAATCGTTGGCGTCGGGAGGGTCATGCCAGTACGGTAGAGTGCCGGTGTTGCGCGATTGTTTCGAAGATGGGACGAACGTCGAGCGGCCGGCGCCGCCCGGTAACCGGACCTCGTTGACTCCCTCCAGCGCGACCGCCACGATCGGCCTGGAGGAGGCGAACCATGGACCCGATATTCCAGGACGGCATCGAGGCGTACGCCAAAGCCCATTCGAGCCCTGAACCGGAATACCTGACGAAGGTGGCGGAAGCCACGCAGGCGTTCTCGCCTGATTGGGGGATGATGGTCGGCCAGCTTGAGGGACGTTTGTTGAAGATGCTTGTCGCCATGCAACGGCCGCAGCGGATCCTGGAAATCGGCACGTTCACAGGGTATTCGGCGTTGTCGATGGCGGAAGCGCTGCCCGATGGCGGCGGCATCGTCACCCTCGAAGCCAGCGAAAAGCACGCCGCGATCGCTCGTGAACACATCGCGGGGAGCCCGTACGCGAAGCGCATCCTCGTCCGCGTCGGGCCGGCGTTGGATACGTTACGCACGCTTTCGGGGCCGTTCGACCTGGTGTTTATCGATGCCGACAAGAGCAACTACCAGAACTACCTCGAAGCGGTCCTGCCGAAGTTGTCGGACGACGGGCTGATCGCGATCGACAACGTTTTGTGGAGCGGGCGCGTGTTGACCGACGCTGACCAGGAGAAGGACAGCGTCGCCCTGCGCGCCTTCAACGAGCGCCTTGCCAAAGACCCGCGTTTCGAGTGCGTGATGCTCACGGTTCGGGACGGCGTCACGCTCGCTCGGCCGCGGCGGCGGGCGTGAGTTGTGAGGACTGAGGACTGAGTACTGAGGCGCGCCCAGTAGTGGCCCCACGGCCCGGCAGCGGTGTGGTTCTTT
>DATNET010000208.1:0-4693 GCA_035606745.1 Tepidiformaceae bacterium | reverse complement strand
GGTTCGCGAAAGACGGCACGACGGGTTATCTGCTCGCCATTTTCCAGGCCGAGCCGCCAATCGAGGCGCCGCAGCACCTGCCCGCGGATCGCGGGGCGGCTGAGCGCACGCTGGAGGAGCATTCTTGTGCCAACCAGGAGTGGCTCGGAGAGGGCGGTGGGCGCCGGCAGTTCCAACTCCTCATTGATGCGGAGCTCATCGCGGCGAGCCGTAATGACAGCATCATCTTTGCCGTTGGCGAGTTCCCAGGCACGTGCACCTTCGCGCCCGAACTGCGCCTGGATCGCCGAGAACGGCAGATCAGCAACCTGGCCCAGCCGTTCGAGGCCGAAGAGCCGCAGCCGCACATGCAAGAGTGGCGAGACTGGCAGGACTTCGACTGGCAGCTCTGAGAGGAAAGCGCGGGTTTGGCCTGGAGAAACGAGCACAGGGTTTTCAGCGGGCAATTTCGCACGCGGCCGCGGTTGGTTGGCTTCGTGTGGAGGATCGAAAATCGTTACCGCGGCGGCGTGGGCGGCGAAGACTGTCTCCGCGGCGGCGAGTTGGACCGTCAGGCCACTGGCTGCCGCCGCTGCTGCTTGCAGGTCGCGCAAGTAGGGCCAGTCGTTCATCCCGGTCATGCGGGCAAGGCCGTGGACATCGAAATGCATGTGGCCAGGCGCGATTACTTCGATGATGGGGCTGTACAGTTCAAGTAGCCCCGTGAGCCGCTCGGATTCAGCTGCGATGGCGCTCTCCTGCAGTGGCAAGAAGACTGCGCCCGGGCACAGTGCCAGTGCGCGCCGTAGCGTGGTGCCCACCGTCACCCCGGCGGCGGCTGCTTCTGCCGAGCATGCGGTGACCTGGGCATGTTCTTCCGGGGAGCCACCGATAATCACCGGCCGGCCCTTCAGAGAGGGCTTATCCCGCCGGGCAATGGCAACGGGGAAGTCGGCGACGAAGAGGCATGCGGCTTCCATGGATCTAGAAGAATAGAACGTGCGTTCTAGAATTTCTAGGCGAAGTGACCCGTGGAGTGTGAAGATTTAGCAGTTGCCGGACGGTTAATCCAATTCCACCACTGGCTGGAGTGCTTCGACAGGCTTGCGAGCCTGGGGCTCGGCCATGCCGCTCGCCTCGAGCACCGCTGCGAACGAAGCCATCGCCACTTCAATCTGGCTATCGTCGGGGACCTTTGTGGTCAGCGCCTGCAAGGCGATGTTCGGGGCGAACATCGCCCGCACAAAGCGGTTGCTTTCGAAGCGCGCACCGATGCGCAGGATTTCGTAGCTAATGCCTGCCACGAGCGGCATGAAGACGATACGTGAAGCGGTGCGCACGAGCAGCCCACGGTCCACCAGCAGATCGAAGATAAAGAATGTGAGCAGCGCGACGACCACGACCACGAGGAGGAAGCTGGTGCCGCATCGCGTGTGTTCCTTGGGAAACGGGCGGACGTTCGCGACGGAAATCGGGACGCCTGCTTCGTAGGCATGGATTGTCATGTGCTCGGCGCCGTGGTACTGAAAGACGCGTTTGATATCCGGTATGAGCCCGATCAGTGCGATATAGCCGACGAAGAGCGCAAGCCGGACCGCCCCTTCAACGAGGACGATGGTGAGCCGGTTCGCATCGGCCTTTTCGAGCAAGTTTGCGAGGAGGATTGGGCCGGCGAAGAAGAGCCCAACGATAAACACAACTGCCAGCGCCATGGAGCCCCAGAACACTTTTTCGGGGAACTCGGCAGCTTCCTGCCCGTCATCTGGGGTTTCATCGAAGGCGACGCGGGAGGAGAACGTGAGTGCGCGCATGCCCAGCGCCATGGTCTCCCAGAGGACGATCACGCCGCGGACGAAGGGAATGCGTCGCACGCGACCGGTGTAGATGCCGCTGAGGCGCTCGGCGTGCTGCACGATGTGGCCATCGGGGTGGCGCACAGCCACGGCCATATGCTCCGGGCCGCGAATCATGACGCCTTCGATGACGGCCTGGCCACCGTAATAGACGCTAGCGGGGGATGACTCTGGTGATTCGCTCATGATTCCTCTTACCAAAAGAGGGCGCCGCTGGGGCGCCCTCTGCTGATTTGTGCTGATTGTACCTTGGAGCTGAGCCGGGCCTAAGCCCTGGACCTTTACTTCTTGACGCTGGCGTACCGGCGGTTGAACCGCTCGACGCGACCGGCAGTGTCCACGATGCGCTGCTCGCCCGTATAGAACGGGTGGCAGACGTTGCAGACGTCCAGGTGCATCGACTGGCGGGTGGAGCGGGTATGGATTTCGTTGCCGCACGTGCAACGGATGGTGGATTCTTCGTATTTCGGGTGGATGTTTGCCTTCATCCGGGTCTCCTTCAGCGGCTTTTGCCGCCAAGACGGCTTTTGCCGTCACTGGTCCGAGCTAGCGGGAGCTAGGCTACGGCGCTTGCGTAAACGCTGATCTTCTTGCGGCGGCCTTTTGCGAATGGTTCAAACTTCACCTGGCCGTCGATGAGTGAGTAGATCGTGTAATCGCGCCCAAGGCCAACGTTTTGGCCGGGATGGAAGCGGGTCCCGCGCTGGCGCATGATGATCGAGCCGGGCTTGACGACTTCGCCATCGAAGTGCTTGACGCCGAGCCGCTGGCTCTGGCTATCGCGCCCGTTCTTCGAGCTGCTGACGCCTTTCTTGTGTGCCATTGGGCTACCCCTTTGTGATCGTCTCGACGACGAGGCGGGTTACGTGCTGACGATGCCCGAACGTCCGGCGATAACGAACTTTGTTCTTGTATTTCATGAACCGGATTTTCGGCGCCCGGCCATGCTGTTCGATGCGGGCCGTGAGGGTTGCGCCTTCGACCAGCGGAGTCCCCACGGTGACGGCGGAGCCATCGAGCACCATCATCACGTCGAGCGTAATGTGGTCGCCGGGCGCGCCGTCGACGTGATTCATTTCAAATTCCTGCCCCTCAACGAGGCGCATTTGTCGCCCGTCGGCGCGTACGATCGCTTCCATTAAACACTCCAGAGATTCCGTGGACAGGTTCAGTCTATGGAAGCTGCACGGGTTACGTCAACGTTTTGGGTCCTACGCTGCGGGCCCTGATCAGGCATCGGTGCGAGTTTGGTTCCCACCTTCCCAGGCAAGGCCGCTGGCGGGCTTGGGCTCGAAAGCGGGCCGGCGAGGCTGCTCTTCCGCTGCGGGTGGCGGCGGAGGGGGCGTATCCTTCGGCGCGAGGTCGGCTGGCGGCCATGGGTCGCTCGGGTTGCTGTTGAGCAGCCGGGTGAGCGTATCGCCTTCCAGCGTTTCCACTTCAAGCAGGACGTTCGCCAGTTTGTCGAGAAGGTCGCGATGTTCGCGCAGGACGTTGCGGGCGCGCTCCTGGGCCTCTTCGATCAGGCGGCGGACTTCGTCGTCGATCTCTTCGGCAACCTTTTCGCTGTAGTTTCGCGTTTCGGAGATTTCACGGCCCAGGAAGACGAGTTCGTCGCTTTTGCCGAAGGTGCGCGGCCCGAGGCGCTCACTCATGCCCCAGCGGGTGATCATCGCGCGGGCGATGCGCGTGACCTGCTCGATATCGTTGGATGGGCCGGTCGAAGCCTCGCCGAAGATAAGCTCTTCAGCGGCATGGCCTCCGAGTGCCGAGCAGAGCTGGTCTCGGAACATACTGGCCGTGCGGTAGTGCGTCTCTTCGTCCGGCAGGAAGCGGGTGTAGCCGCCAGCCATGCCGCGCGACACGATCGTCACTTTGTGGGCACGGTCGTGGTTGGACATGAAGTGGCTCACCACGGTGTGTCCGCCTTCGTGATAGGCGGTCACACGCTTTTCGTGTGGGCTCATCACACGGCTCTTGCGTTCGGGGCCAGCGATCACGCGGTCGACTGCCTCCTCGAATTCGCTCATGGTGATGATCTTCTTGTTGCGCCGTGCGGCGAGGATGGCGGCCTCGTTCACGAGGTTCGCGAGATCGGCGCCGCTGAAGCCGGGCGTTGTCTTGGCGAGGACGCCGAGCACGACGTCGTCGGCGATGGGCTTGCCCTTGGAGTGGACGTTAAGGATCGCTTCGCGGCCCTTGACGTCTGGCGCGTCGAGGATGACTTTGCGGTCGAAACGGCCGGGCCGCAGGAGTGCGGGGTCGAGGATGTCGGGCCGGTTCGTGGCGGCGATGACGATCACGTTCGTGCCCGTATCGAAGCCGTCCATTTCGACGAGGATCTGGTTCAGGGTCTGCTCGCGTTCGTCGTGGCTTCCGCCGAGGCCGGCTCCGCGCTGGCGGCCAACGGCGTCGATTTCGTCGACGAAGACGATGCATGGTGCGTTTTTCTTGGCCTGGTCAAAGAGGTCGCGGACGCGGCTGGCGCCGACGCCAACGAACATTTCGACGAACTCCGAGCCGGAAATGCTGAAGAACGGCACACCCGCTTCGCCAGCGACCGCTCGGGACAGCAGCGTCTTGCCGGTCCCTGGAGGGCCAACGAGGAGTACACCCTTGGGGATGCGCGCGCCGAGGGCGGCGAACTTCTCCGGGTATTTGAGGAATTCGACGACTTCGGCGAGCTCTTCTTTTGCTTCATCGACACCCGCGACATCGCCGAAGGTGACGGTGACTTTGCTGCCGGTGAAGAGGCGCGCACGGCTCTTCCCGAAGCTCATTGCCTGGGAGTTCGAACCCTGCGCCTGCCGCATGATCAGCAGCAAGAACAGGCCGAAGAGCAGGAACGGCAGGATGTTGAGCAG
>DATNET010000197.1:0-3750 GCA_035606745.1 Tepidiformaceae bacterium | reverse complement strand
CGGGCCTCGAGCGTGGCGTCGAGCGTGCCCATGCGAAGGTCTATGACGCAGCCGCCAATTTCGATGGCACCGTCTGACTGGACGTAAGCTGCGGCGCTCGTGAGCGAGGCACTGATGGCGCCGGCGAGCTCGGGATGGACGCGGATGGCGATGACGTCCTGCCCGGACGCAGCGCGCAGGGCGTCTTCCACCGCGGCCGCCGTGCGGGCAGGGTCGGCTTCGTAGTAGTCGGCGACGATGCGGCGCGTGGCGAGCGACGTCGCGCGAGCGATGACGGCAGACGCCTGTGCGGCCACGCCGTCGCGGATCGCCTTACCTTCGGCGGCGGCACGGCGGATCAGGCCGAGACAGTCAGCCAGCTCGGCTTCAGCCGCCGCACGGCCAATCGCCTGGCCCTCCGCGACCGCTTCCTCACGGACCTCATCCGCCTGCTGTTCAGCGAGGGCGACGATCGCAGACGCGCGCGTCTCCGCCGCGGCGAGCAGGCCGGCGGCGTGGGTTTCGGCGGCGGCGATGACCGCGGCGGCGGTGGCGAGGGTGCCGACCGCGGGGACCGCCTGACGCGTGCCTTCGCCGAGCACGAAGACGTCGTCCATCGCGGCGGACGAGCGGATGACGCGCGTGGCCCTACCCGACGAGTTCATCGTCACCACCCCGCGAGATCACGATCTCTTCAGCTTCGTCGAGCCTGCGGATGACTTCCACGACACGCGCCTGCGCTTCTTCCACCTGGCGCAGCCGCACCGGGCCGGAGGCATCCATGTCCTCCTGCATCATCGCCGCGGCGCGCGTGGACATGTTCCGCAGGATGCAATCCTTGACGTTGTCCGGCGTCGCTTTGAGTGCGAGGGAGAGGTCGCGCACTTCGACTTCGCGCAGGATGCGCTGGATCGAGCGGTCGTCGAGCGTGCCGATGTTTTCGAACACGAACATGCGCTTCTTGATCTGGTCGGCGAGGTCTGGCTCGTTCTCTTCGAGGGATTCGAGGATGGTCTTTTCGGTCATGCGGCTGGATTGCTTGAGCACGCTCACGAGCACTTCGATGCCGCCGACGTTCTGCGTCTGGCGCGTTGGCTGCAGGACGGCGCTGAGCTTGCGGCGCAGCACCGATTCCACTTCGTTCACGATCTCCGGGTTGGCGCGGTCCATCATGGCGATGCGCTGGGCGACATCCGCGGCCATCTCGGAATCCAGCCCGGCGAGCACCTGGGCTGCCTTGTCGGGCTGCAGGAAGGAGGTGAGCAGGGCGATCGTCTGCGGGTGTTCGTTGTTGAGGAAGTTGACGAGCTGGGCGACGTTGAGGTGGCGCAGGAAGCCGAAGGGCACGGTTGGCGAGGTGGCCGAGAGCCGGTCGATGAGCTCCGTCGCCTTGTCTTCACCGAGGGCGAGGCGGAGCAGATCTTCGGCGTATTCGAGGCCGCCCAGCGAGATGACGTTTCGCGCCAGCGCCGCCTCCTGGAACTGCTCGACGACCTCACGGCGCTGGTCGGATTTGAGTTCGCCCATGGCCGAGATTTCCCACGTGAGGCGCTCGATGTCGTCGTCGCTGAGATGGCGCAGGACCTCGGCGGAGCGTTCCTTGCCGAGGGTAATCAGCAGCGCAGCCGCCTTCTTACGTCCCTTCAGCCGGTCTGCCTCGCGCGTTGTCACGGCCTATTGCTCCTCTTCGCGCATCCAGGTTTGGACGACATCGGCGACGGCCCTCGGGTTGCCTTCAGCAAGCTTGAGGACGCGGTCCTCCTGCGGGTCTCCCGCAGGTTCGAGAGAGCCGTAGTTGACCGGCGCGGCGATCGCCTGGGCGCCGCCCGACGGCAGCGCCTGGAGCATCTGCGGCATCGGCAGCGCGAGCTGGCGGCGGCTTAGCGCCCGGAGGAGAAGCATGACCAGCACGAAGCCGAGCACCACGGCCAGCAGTGGAAGCAGGAGCTTGAGGTACGACAGGTATTGGCCGAGCCCGCTGCCGGGCGCGGCTGCCGTGAGGCTGTCCTTTACGCTCGAATCGAATGGGAGGCGGGTGACGCTGAGCTGGTCGCCACGAGTCTGGTCCAGGCCGACGGCGGCGGCGACGGTGCTCGTGAGCGCGGCTTCCTGGGCGGGCGTCACGCTGTCATCGAGCACGACCGAGACGCTCAGCTTCTTGACGCTGCCGGGCGCCTTGATGGTGTTGGTCGTCGTCTTATCGAGTTCGTTGTTGGTGGTCGTTGTGGTGTTGTTATAGGTGCTGTTGCCGCCGGCGTTGGCCGCCGCCGTGGCGCCCGTGCCACTGTTGGCGGCGGTACCGGCGGGATTGCCGGTCTGGATGCCGGAGCCGTTGTACGTCTCCGTGGAGGTGGTGCTGCTGCGCACCTGCGGTGTTGTCCCGAAGCTGTCGGCGGTCGATTGAACGGAATCGAAATCGAGCGTGGCGCGGACGGTGACGGCACTGCGGCCGGGCCCGACCACCTTCGCGAGGGTGTTCTGGACATCGTCCTGCAGCGACGTTTCGTACTGGCGCTGCTGCGCCATCTGGGTCGAACTCGTGCCCGTGGCGAAGACGTCGTCCATGGTCGAGCCATCGAAGAGGACGTGGCCGGTCTGGTCGATAATCGTCACGCCGGCCGGCTTGAGGCCCTGGATGGAGTTGCTGACGAGGTTCGTGATGCCCTTGACCTGGTCGCTATCCAGGTTCGTGCCGGGCCGCAGCTGCAAGAGCACGCTCGCGGTCGTGGGCGCCTGGTCCGAAGTGAAGTTGGATTCCTGCGGGAGGACGATGCTGACGCGGCTGCTCTGGACGCCATCGAGGGTATTGATGGAGCGCTGCAGTTCGCCTTCGAGCCCGCGCTGATAATTGACCTGCTGGACGAAATCGGTGGTGCCGAAGCCCTGGTTGTCCATGATTTCGAGGCCGACGCCGCCGCCCTTGGGCAGGCCGACCTGGGCGAGCTTGATGCGCTCTTCGGCGACTTTGCCGGCGGGGATGGAGATGCTGCTGCCGCCGCCGCCTATCTGGTAGGGCACGCCGTCCTTGGTGAGCTGGTCGGCGATGTTGGCGCTGTCATCGGATTGCAGGCCGGTGAAGGCGACCACGAGGTTCGGCGAGGATGAAGACATGAAGACGAAGTAGAGGACGACGAGGGTGCCGGCGAGGATGCCGGCGAGGGCCAGCTGGCGGGAGCGCGGAAGGTCGTTCCAGCGGTCCATGATCTGGCTGAATGGCGAACCGGCGCCCATACGTCCCTCCACGGCGGTCCCGCAGCCGGCCAGTTGCTCGGCTGGGGTGGAGGCATCGTGCGGCGCGGGCAGCGAAAGACGCAGTGGGGAGTCCCCGATTCGGCCGCGCAAGGGCCGGGGTGGGGGAGTTGGAAACCCCTATTGTTGCGTGAGGGGGAGGGCGCGAGAGCGAGCGACGAGAGACGAGAGACGAGAGCTTAGTCCGTGGCTGGCGTTCACATCAGGCGGCATAGCGCAGGATTTCGACTTCGACGCGCCTTCCGACGGCCTGTTCGGCGCGGGAGTAGACCCACTGGGCTACGGGCTCGTCCAGGTAGTACTCCCCGCAGTCTTCGCAGACCTGCGCAGGTACGTCCCGAATGATGACGACGGTGCCTCCCCGTTCAAGGGTGACGGTCGTGGTACCCGGGGAAGTGGCCCCGGCCTTGCAGATGACGCACGTCATGGTCGCCTCCGTGTCTTGAAATCCGCGTGCCAGACAGCAGGATCCGGCCGGTAGAGCGTTATGACGTGACAGTAGCCCGTTCGCTCCTCGATGGC
>DATNET010000185.1:0-2741 GCA_035606745.1 Tepidiformaceae bacterium | reverse complement strand
TGGAGCGAGTATTCGAGATTCGTCGGCGACGTTTTCGGCGCGCCACTTGCGATGGAGGCATTGCTCGCCTTCTTCCTTGAGGCGACATTCATCGGGCTGTGGATCTTTGGTTGGGATCGACTACCGAAAGGTGTTCACCTGGCGTGTATCTGGTGTGTAGCGATCGGCACGAACCTGTCCGCGTACTTCATTCTCACCGCCAACTCGTGGATGCAGAACCCCGTCGGCTTCACCGTAAACGCAGAATCGGGCCGTGCACAGCTCACCGACATCTGGGCGGTGCTGACCAATCCGGTTGCCGTGGTTGCGTATCCGCACATACTCGTCGGCGCATTGCTCGCAGGTGCGGCCGTCATCATCGGGATCTCGGCGTGGCACCTCGCGCGAGGACAGCACGTCGAGGTCATGCGTACCTCGCTTCGGTTCGGCTTGTTCATGGCACTGGCGGCCGGAATCGGCACCACCATCACCGGCGACATGCAGGGCAAGGTGATGACTGAAGTTCAGCCGATGAAGATGGCCGCGGCGGAAGCTCTCTGGGATTCGAAGTCGGACGCGTCGTTTTCGCTCTTCACCGTCGGAACCCGCGACGCAACGCGGGAGGTCTTCTCCGTGCGGGTTCCGTATCTGCTGTCCTATCTTGCCGACGGCGACATTCACGCGAAAGTCGAGGGCATCAACGACCTGCAAGCCGAGTATGCGCAGCGGTTCGGGCCCGGCGACTACACGCCGTATGTCCCGATTACCTATTGGAGCTTCCGCTACATGATCGGCCTGGGCGGCGTCACTACCGCGTTGGCGCTTCTCGGTATCTGGCTCACCCGACGCGGCAGGCTTCCGGGCAATCGCTGGGTCTGGCGCGCGTTCATCTGGACCACACCGCTGGCCATCCTGGCGAACAGCTTCGGCTGGATCTTCACCGAGATGGGCCGTCAGCCGTGGGCGGTGTTCGGCGAAATGCTGACGCGCGAAGCACTTTCGCCGTCGGTTCCCGCGTGGCAGGTCATCAGCTCCCTTGGCGTGTTCGCAGTCCTGTACCTCGTCATCGCCACCATCGCGCTGCGCCTCATTTTTCGGTACGCGAAGGCCGGACCCCCGCCTGACGGCCCTGCTGCGACCTCGGAGGTCGAAACGCCTGCCCAGCAACTGACGTTCGCCTACTAGGACCATCCCGTGACATTGCCTGAATTCTGGTTCCTACTAATCGGCTTCATGTTCGCCTCGTATTTCGTGCTCGAGGGATTCGATTTCGGAGTCGGGGCTCTGCTTCCTGTCCTTGGTAAGGACGACACCGGCCGACGGGTCATGATCAACACGATCGGCCCGGTTTGGGATGCCAACGAAACGTGGCTGGTGCTCGCCGCGGGGGCGATGTTCGCGGCGTTCCCGTCCTGGTACGCCACTACGTTCAGCGCCTACTATCTGCCGCTGCTTGTCATCCTCGGGGCATTGATCGTGCGGGGTCTGGCTTTCGAGTTCCGTGGAAAGCAAGACGAAGAGCAGTGGCGGCGCCGATGGGATCACTGCATCGTTCTCGGTTCGACCGTCGTCCCCCTGCTCTGGGGCGCGTTCTTTGCAAACCTGGTCAGGGGACTGCCCATTGATGCCAGGGGCGACTACGCCGGCGGAATCCTCGACCTATTCTCGCCATACGCGATGCTAGGCGGACTGGTCGTCCTCTCGATGTTCGTCACCCACGGAGCCATCTTTCTCACGCTGAAGACCAGCGGCGGCATTCGCCACGACGCTTCCGAACTCGGGACCCGACTCGCCGTCGTCACAGCGATGCTCTCGGCGGCGTTCCTGAGCTGGACCATCGCCTCGGACGGCGATGCGCTGTCGGCGACACTCGCGATCGCGGTCGTCGCCGCCTTGATTGGCGCAGTGGTGGCGAACGGGCGCGGCCGCGACGGCATCGCTTTCTTCCTCACGACCAGCGCTATCGGCCTGCTGGTCACGACTTACTTTGCGCTGCTGTACCCGAACGTGATGCCGTCGACAATCGACCCCGCCAACAACCTCACGATTGCAAACGCAAGTTCGTCGTCGTACACGCTGACGCTGATGAGCTGGGTCGCCGTTCTCGTCGTTCCGTTCGTCCTGGCGTACCAGGCGTGGAGCTACTGGGTCTTCCGCAGGCGGTTGAGTCGAGACCACATTCCACTGATCCCGCAGCACGGCGCCGCCGCGGGCGGCAACCGATCGACATAATGCGTGCGATCGACCCACGCCTGCTGCGGCGCGCGCGCTCCAGTTCAGGATTCTTGCTGGTGTGCGTCGTGATCGGGCTGGCCATCGCAGCGTGCGTGTTCGGACAAGCCGTGACCCTCGCCATGGGTATCAGCCGAGTCTTCCTGGGCGGCGCCGACTTTCACGGCATCGGCATCCTGCTGGTCCTGCTTGCGGGCTTGACGTTGATGCGAGCCGCGCTGTCATATCTGCAGGAGACCGCGGCGGCGCGGGCAACTGCAGTCGTGAAATCGCAGCTGCGACAAGGCCTGATGTGCCGCGTCGTTGACGCCGGTCCGTCGTGGTCTTCCGAACATCGCACCGGAGAGATCACGCAACTGGCCACGAGCGGGTTGGAGGCGCTCGATGCATACTTCGCGCGATACCTGCCACAGCTGGTGTTGACCGCGATCATCTCGCCACTATTCGTTGTGGTGGTCTGGGCGACAGACTGGATTTCAGGGGTCGTGCTGCTGCTGACCCTTCCCATTGTCCTGCTCTTCATGGTGCTC
>DATNET010000178.1:0-7370 GCA_035606745.1 Tepidiformaceae bacterium | reverse complement strand
GTGGCGAGTTTCCTGGCTTCGCGGGTCGCTCACTCGGTGCTCAGCACGTTCGGCTTTGCCGCCTTCGTGGTGAACCTCGTGCTTGTCGCCTTTGTGAACCCGGAGGCGAGCTTCCTGAGCGGGTTTGGCATTTTTTCATGGCTAAATCACATCAACATTGGCAACTTCGACCAGGGTGGCGTGGTCGCGATGGTGCTCATGCTGCCCCTGGGCTTTTCCTACGCCACCGTTTCGGTGGCTGGCCAGACGGTGCTCAACGCCCGCGTGCCGCACCACCTCCAGGGCCGCGTGCTTGCCACACAAGCTGCGATGTCGGCCGTGGCCTCGTCCGTGCCTGTGCTCATTGCGGGGGCGCTGAGCGACGTAATCGGGGTGACGCCGGTGATGGCGCTGGTCGCCGCGGCGATTGGCTTCGCCGCCGTCGCGAACGCCCGTCCCAATGCGCTACGGCCCGTGGCAGTGCGACAGATCTGAGTGGCCGGCAACGTTGGGCGTTGGCGCCGTGCCGGCTGCGAGTAATTCGCAGTAATTAAGGAAGCGATTTGCAACGCCGGACGGAGCTACGCTCATTGACGCCCCGATCAGGCCACTCCTATCATCAAAATAAGGGTAGTGGTGTGGCCTTCGGTAGGCTCGCCACGGCCGAAGGGAGTGCATCGGTGAAGGAGCTCAGCATCGAGAGCATCCGTCTCAGCCTGATGAACTACCAGCGCGTGGTCATCCTGCGCGAGAAGGATGCTGATCGGTATCTTCCCATCTGGATCGGGCCCAGCGAAGCGGACGCTATCGCAGTCCGGCTTCAGGACGTAGCTGTCGCCCGCCCCATGACGCATGACCTCATTCGCAACCTGATCGAGCAGTTAGGCGGCACCGTCTCGTACATCGTGGTCAACGATCTAGCGAACGACACGTTCTTCGCCCGCATCGTGCTGGACGTACATGGGACGAAGATGGAGATCGACTCGCGGCCCTCGGACGCGATCGCCCTGGCGGTGCGTGTAGAGGCTCCGATTTTCGCCGAAGACACGGTGCTGGACCGGGCGGGCGTCGTGTTGGACGAAGACGCGCAGCCAGCCGAAATCGGCGCCGCCGAGCGCGAAGGACGGCCCGTGGATCCGGCCGAACTCGAGCGGCTCGGGGCGTTCAAGGACTTCATCGAAGGACTCGATCTCGACGACTTCGACGAGCGAAAAAAATAGGCCATCGAGCCCCCTGTTCGCTTGCGCATTGCTTCACAATCGCCCTATGATGCGCAGGGTCTGGAGTCCGGAGCGCCGCGGAGGCAAAGATGGGCAGCTGGGTAGTACCGACTGCTTCTTTGTTGGGTGCGGGGTGGTTTTTTGCCCTCAGCATCATTCTCGGTGTGGTGATTGGCCATTGGGCCGATGGAGCCACCGGTCTTGAGCCCACATTCACCCTGATAGGGATCGTGCTTGGGCTTGCGATTGCACTCGTTGGCGGCATCCGCATGTTGATGCCGTTCATGAAGCGCATGAATGGTCCGTCGGAAAAGAGTTGATTTGAAGCGCGTTTACATCGCACTGACGGTAATCGCGGTCCTCGTCTGGATCGCTGTCGGGCTGCTGGTGGCCAAGGGCCCGCAGCCTGAGATTACTGTTCCCGCTGAAAACCTCTTCAAAGTCGGTCCCCTCAAAGTTTCAAATACGCTGCTGACATCGTGGCTGGCGATGATCTTCCTCGTCGTCTTCAGCTTCCTCGCCACGAAATCCATGAAGTTGCTTCCCGGTGGCTTTCAGAACTTCGTTGAATCCGTAGTCGGATACGTCTTCGACCAGGTGGTTGACATCGCCGGGGAAGACAATGGCCGAAAGTTCTTCGCCGTCACGGCGACGTTCTTCTTCTTCATCATCGTGGCGAACTGGTCCGGCCTGCTTCCGTTCTTTAACGCAATCGGCAAGACGGACGACGTCGGACACGAGATCTTCGCTCAGCTGGCGAGTTCAAGCCCGTCGCAGCTAACGCTCGGCTCGGACGGCAAGTATACGGAACTCAAAAAATTTGGAGCCGCAAAGTCGGACAAATCCTCCGGCGTGGTGCTCACGAAAAACGGCGCTAAAGCGGTGGAATTCGACGTGCGGATCGGCGACACACCCGGCGAAGCGCTCGACCGCTACGTCGTGTTCCTCGCGAAGAGCCTGGCCGGATTCAGCCCCAAGCAGTCGCTCGATGTAGCGGGACCAGCGAACCCCGCCGACGTGAAGGCGGCGTACGCGCTGCTTGGCACGGCGGACGCGAAGGGAACCGCGGCAAGCGCGCCGAGACTCCTCACCGAGGCGCCCACGGAGAGCGGCGAGCACGCGCTCAAGAGCCCGGTGCTGGGGCAATCGTTCGGCGGCGTTAGCTTCGCCGATAGCCAGAAGCTGACCGTGGTTGTGCCGTTCTTCAGAAGCCCCGCCAGCGACGTGAACACGACGCTTGCATTGGGCATCGCATCGTTCCTGATCGTGGAATTCTGGGGGTTCCAGGCGTTTGGGTTCGGCTACTTGAAGAAGTTCTTCAACTTCACCAGCCCGATCAACGTGTTCGTTGGGCTATTGGAGCTGCTTTCAGAGTTCATCCGCATCATCAGCTTCGCCTTCCGGTTGTTCGGCAATATCTTCGCCGGCGAAGTGTTGGTATTGATGCTGACATTCCTGATGCCGTTCCTGTTCGTAGACATCATCTACGGATTGGAGCTGTTCGTCGGGTTCATTCAGGCGGCGGTGTTTGCTTTGCTCACGCTCGTATTCGCGGTCATGGCCGTCGAATCGCACGGGGACGAAGACCACGAAACGCACGGGGGCAGCCCGGAGTCTGCCGAAGCCCACCATCCAACGGGAGCTGCACAGGCTCAATAAGGCCTGTTTACAGTCAACTCAAAAACGCGCCCGGGAGAGGGACGCACGGAGGATCACGAGGCCATGGACGTTCTGCTCAACTTTATTCACATCCTGCCCTTCCTGGACGCATTCAACGACCCGAGCGTCGGCAAGGCGATCGGCGCGGGGATCGCGATGGGCATTGGCGCGCTTGGGCCGGCCCTCGCCATCGGCTTCCTTACGGGGAAGGCGATGGAGGCGCTGGGACGCAACCCTGAAGCGCGCGGCGCGATTCAGACCAACATGATCCTCGGCATTGCGTTCGCAGAAGCCATCGGCATCTACGCACTTCTCACGGCGATCATCATCGCGTTCGTCATCTAGTTCGCAATAGCGAGGATCCGTATGGACAAGGCAGTCTCAGCCCTCGGCATCAACCTGCCCCAGCTCATCGCCCAGGTCGCGAACTTCTTTATCTTGCTCGTGCTTTTGCGGCTCACGCTGTACAAGCCGATCCTGAAGATGATGGATGAGCGGCGGCGGAAGATAGCCGAGGGGCTGAATGCCGCCGACACGGCCCGTGCTGAAGCGGCAGCCGCGCAGGTGAACATCCAGGCGCAGCTTGATATCGCCCGCAAGGACGGCCAGGACCTGATCGCGAACGCCCAGAACATCGCTCAGCGCATTCAAACCGAGGCCCGGGAGCAGTCCAATCGCGACCGCGAAACGGCCCTCGAGCGCGTGCGCAGCGAGATTCAACTCGAACGAGACCAGGCGGTGGCGCAGCTGCGGAGTGAATTCGCAGATGTGACGGTGCTTGCGGCGGAACGAGTCATCAACCAATCGCTCGACCGGCAGGCGCATCAGCGAGTCATCGATGAGACGTTGGCCGAATCAACGTTCAGTGGGAACTAGCTGATGGCGGACCTCCAGGCAGCCAAGCGGTACGCACAGGCAGCGTTCGAGATTGCTGTCCAGGACGGCACGATCGATGCCTGGCGGTCGAGTCTCGCTGACGTCGCAACCGTCCTGACAGACTCGTCAGCGGCCGACGTGTTTGCCGATGCGCGCATCCCCGTAGCCCAGCGCGTGGCGATGGTCGGCCGGGCGTTGGACATCCCGGAGAAGCCGCTGAACCTGGCGCGCGTGCTTGTGGCAAAGGGCCGCTCACACGAAGCGCGCGGCGTTTCAGAGGCGTTCAACCGGATGGCGGATGAACGGGCCGGCATCGCGCATGCGCAAATCACGACGGCCGTCTCCCTCTCGCGGGAGGAGTTGGCGGCCATCGAATCCCGGCTCACGGCGACCACTGGCAAGACCATTAGTGCCGTCGCCGTGGTCGATCCAGCCATCATCGGTGGCGTTGTCGTCCGCGTGGGCGATGAGCTTATCGATGGCAGTGTCCGGACGCGGCTCAAGCGGCTCCGGCGGGAACTCGAAGGCGCGCGCTAAGACGCGTGGCCGCACAACGTCGCAATCGGCAGAGAAAGAGGAATTGCTGCTATGGCAGTACGCGCTGAGGAGATCGCCTCCATTCTGCGTCAGCAGATAGAAGGCTTTGGCACGAGCGTCGTCGCGACGGATGTGGGGACGATCATCGAATCCGGTGACGGCGTAGCCCGCATCCATGGGCTGTCCGGCGCCATGTTTTCGGAGCTGCTCGAATTTTCGAACGGCAGCATGGGGATCGCACTCAACCTTGAAGAGGAAACCGTCGCCGCTGTGGTGCTTGGCGAGGCGGACGACATCAAGGAAGGGGACGAGGTGCGCTCCACCGGGCGCGTCATCGAAATCCCGGTCGGGGACAGCCTCATTGGGCGCGTCATCGACCCGCTCGGTGTGCCCATCGATGGCAAGGGGCCGATCAATACAACGCGCACACGGCCGATTGAACGCATCGCCCCAGGTGTGACGCTTCGCAAGAGCGTCAACTCGCCAGTGCAGACTGGCATCAAGGCGATCGACGCGATGTTCGCGGTTGGCCGGGGCCAGCGACAGCTCATCATCGGGGACCGTTCGACGGGCAAGACGGCGATCGCCATCGACACCATCATCAACCAGAAGGCTGGCGACCTGTTGTGCATCTACGTCGCCATCGGCCAGAAAGCCGCGAAAGTGGCGCAGGTGGTCGGCATTCTCGAAGAGGCCGGGGCGATGGACCACACGATTGTTGTGGCGGCCAACGCCTCCGATTCGGCGGCGCTGCAGTACCTCGCTCCATACGCCGGCTGCACCATTGGCGAAGAGATCATGGAGAGCGGCCGCGACGCACTCATCGTGTACGACGACCTCAGCAAGCACGCCTGGGCGTACCGGGAGATGTCGTTGCTGCTTCGCCGCCCGCCGGGCCGTGAAGCCTATCCTGGCGACGTGTTTTACCTGCACAGCCGGCTGCTGGAGCGCGCAGCGAAGCTGGAAAGCGGTGGGTCGCTCAGCGCCCTGCCGATCATCGAAACGCAAGCGAACGACGTCTCGGCCTACATCCCGACGAACGTCATTTCCATCACCGACGGGCAGATCTTCCTTGAGGCAGACCTGTTCAACGCGGGCATCCGGCCGGCGATCAATACCGGCCTGTCGGTGAGCCGCGTGGGGTCCTCCGCGCAGACGAAGGCGATGAAGTCCGCATCCGGCACCCTCAAGGGCGACATGTCGCAGTTCCGCGAGCTCCAGGCGTTCGCGCAGTTCGGCACCAGCGACCTTGACGCGGCCACCCGCCGCCAGCTCGAGCGTGGCCAACGGGCGACGGAAATCCTCAAGCAGGGCCAGTTCGACCCGCTCAGCCTCGCCGAAGAGGTAACGATCATCTATGCGTTGACGAGCGGTTTGCTCGATGACGTCGCGGTGCCAAAGCTTCGCAACTTCGAAGCCGAATTACGAAAGTTCATGGCGAGCAACCACCCCGAGATCCTGAAGGAAATCACCGACAACCCGGTGCTAACGCCGGAAGTATCTGAACAGATTCGTGGTGCTGTGAACACCTTCAAGACGACCGTCCCGTACTAGGGGGAGCTGGTCTGCTGCCCAACATTCGCCCCGGCCCGCACATCGCTGTGTGGCCACCACAGGGATAGAGCCAATGCCGACGATTCGACAGCTCAAGCGCCGCATCACCAGCGTGAAGAACACGGCGAAGATCACGAACGCTTTGCAACTCGTTGCGGCTTCGAAGATGCGCCGTGCCCAGGACCGGGCCACGCAGTCCCGGCCCTACGCCGACAAGCTGCGCGTGGTGCTCGCCGGCCTGGCTACGAAGGAAGATTCGGTGGACGCGGAGGCCGCACACCCGCTTCTCGCGGTCCGGCCCGCCAAGAACGTCGCAATACTGCACATCACCCCAGATCGCGGGCTCTGCGGGGGACTCAATTCGAACTTGAACCGCAGCGCCGGGTCGTTCGTGGCAATGCAGCACGAGCCGGTATCGGTGATTGCTGTTGGGAAGAAGGGCCGGGACTTTTTTGTTCGGGCTCACGCGCACCTCACGGCGGAGTTCACAGACCTCGGCGACTACCCCTCACAGACGGAGACGACGGGCATCTCCCGGATCGTCATCGACGACTACCTGAACGGGACAGTCGACCGCGTGTACGTGAGCTACCCTGAGCTTGTCTCGACGGCGAACCAGCGCCCGGTCATTCATCAGCTGCTGCCGATTGAAGCGCCGAAGATGGACACCGAAGCGGAGGCCGAGGCGTTTCGGGGGGACTATATCTTCGAGCCTTCGCCCGATGAAGTGCTTGCCCGCCTGCTCCCACGCTATATTGAGATGCAGATCTACGAAGCCGTCCTGCAAACGGCGGCAAGCTTCCAATCGGCGCAGATGGTTGCCATGAAGAACGCTACCGACAATGCGCACGAAATGACCCGCGAGTTGACGCTCACCTACAACAAGGCCCGGCAGGAGCAGATTACCAAGGAATTGCTCGATATCGTCGGCGGCGCCGCAGCGCTGGAGGATTGATTGGCTCCGTTTGCAGCAGTCATTTTTGACATGGACGGCGTCCTCGTGGACGGTGAGCCGCTGCATTTTCAGGGTGTCAACGACCTCCTCGGCGAAGAGGGCTTTGCAATTTCGCTCGAGGCGTATAAGCCATACATGGGGACCAAGACCGGCTGGAGCGACATGATTCGCGATTTTCGGCTGCCGCGGCCGCATGAGTACTACTCCGCCCGCTACCGCGTGATGATGGAAGAACGATACCGGGAACGCAGTGTTGCACTGCCCGGAGCAGTCGAGCTCGTCCGAGCTCTCAAGGCCACGGGCATGCCATTGGCGGTGGCATCGTCTTCGATCAGGCCGTGGGTCGAAGCCTGCCTGGAGCGCATCGGCCTTGCGGGGCAGTTCGGACAGGTCGTTACCGGAAGCGAAGTGTCGTCGGGCAAGCCCGACCCCGAGATCTATCTATTGACTGCAGATAGGCTCGGGTTGCCTCCCCAGCACTGTCTCGCAATCGAAGACGCGCCCGCCGGGATTGAATCCGCGCATGCGGCGGGAATGGCGTGCTGGGCGATCCGGACGGAGTACACTCGCGGCCTGTCGTTGCCGGGGCC
>DATNET010000154.1:0-4641 GCA_035606745.1 Tepidiformaceae bacterium | reverse complement strand
GACGACGCATTGGCGGCGCATCGTGCCGACCTCGTGGCGCATCTTTCCCGACGCATGGGCGATCTTCGTTCACTACGCGACGTTTCACCTGCCGCCCGAACCCAACGGCTTCTTCCAGTACAATGCCCTTCAGCAACTCAGTTATTTCGCCGTGATCTTCATCCTGGCGCCGCTGTCGATTCTGACGGGGCCGGCGATGTCGCCGTCCCTGGTCAACCGCTTCAGCTGGTATCGCCGGCTGCCGGGCAACCGCCAGGTGGGCCGCTCGATTCATTTCCTGCTTCTGGGTGCTTACGTCGCGTTCGTCATCGCCCACGTGACGATGGTGTTCGTCACCGGCTTCGCCCGGAACATGAACCACATTGTGATCGGCACCAACAATCTTCTGCCGTTTGGCATGTTCATCGGGTTGAGCGGGCTGGTGATTCTGTTCCTGCTCAACGTCATGGCCAACTGGGCGACGTGGCTGTTCCCCAGGGCCGTCCAGCGCGCTGGCGATTTGCTGGTCAACCCGGTCGTCCGGCTCCTGCTCGGCGGCCACGCCCCGCGTGCCGAGTACAGCGAGCGGGACATCTCGCCTTTTTTCTGGCCCAACGGGAAGCTCCCGACGTCGGATCAATGGACGGCGCTGGCCGCGAATGATTTCAAAGACTATCGGCTGAAGGTATACGGCCTCGTCGAAAACCCGGTGGAGTTGTCATTGGAAGAACTGAGGGCCATCGCAACGCGTAGCCAGATCACGCTGCACCACTGCATCCAAGGTTGGTCCGGCATCGCCCAATGGGGCGGACTGTCGATGATCGAGCTGATGAAGATCGTGCGGCCCCAATCCAACGTCAAAGCCGTGATCTTCTATTCCTTCGGCGAGGGGCTGGAAGGTGGTCAGTATTACGACAGCCACACGATCGACAATGTGCGCCACCCGCAGACGCTGCTCGCCTACGACATGAACTTCAAGCCGCTCAGCGACGTTCACGGCGCGCCTCTGCGGCTGCGCGTTGAAAACCAACTCGGCTTCAAGATGGTTAAATGGATATCGGCCATCGAGTTCGCCCAGAACGTCAAGCACGTGTACAAGGGCGAAGGCGGTTACAATGCCGACAACGAATTCTTCGATTCGATGGCCGATATTTGATGTGCCAGAATCGAGCGCCTTCTGGCTCCAATTCCAGCTTCGGATTCTCCGTGGCTTAGGAACCTCGTGCTGGAACATGCGAGGAAACCGCATCGGGCGAAGTAAGCAGCCCGCGACGTGACAGTTCGTCCAGCAGCAGGTGGAAATAAAGCAGCCCTCGGTAAGGAGACCAATGGCGAATGATTCGGTTCACCCTGTCATGGTCGGGGCGTTCTTTGAGTCGCAACCACCGCTGTAGCTTGTTTTGTCCGCCCACGTCGTCACCTGGGAAGACATCGAGCCGGCCCAGGCCACGCAGGAGTACGTATTGGGCCGTCCAGCGACCCACTCCGTGCAGCTCTTGCAGTTGCGCGAATGCCGAAGCATCGTCCAACCGCGACAGCGATTCGAGGTTGAGCTTCCCCGACGCAATGGCGCGTGAGGCGCCAACGATGGTCTTTGCCTTCGCCCCGCTGAACCCCAGCCGTTTGAGATCCTCCGGCGGTGCGTTGGCAAGATCTTCGGGCAGCGGGAATGCATGATGGGCGCCGCCGCTGTTGCGACCATACGATGCGCAGAGCCGGTTCAGCAAGTGGATTCCCACATGCAAGGAGAGCTGCTGGCATGCAACTCCGTTGAGCAGCGCTTCAAACACCGACGGCAGGCGAGGCGGCCTGAACCCGATGTACGGGCGCACCAGCGAATCCAATCGTTTGTCTTGAAGCGCGAGGTGGTAGAACGGCGCGACATCGAGATGCAGACCAAGAACTCGGTCGAGAAACGCCATTACGGCGGCCCGGTTTTTCGCGGAGGCACGACTGCCGGCGCTCACGCGCAACACCGGCTGCTCCGGTGGCCCGATCTGCACAACCTCCAATGGCTCTGCCGTGCCGTCAATCCAAATGACGCGGCGGTAGGTCCGGCCGTCCCAACTGTCCATCGCATTGATCGGCACGCGACGCAAAACCCAGACCGTGAGATCCAGGCGAAATGGCGGTGGAGGCTTGAGCGTCAGGTTCATGGCGCGATCCCTCTCCAGGTAGATTACCATGTACTGATGTTGGATCTCGTACGACATTCGCTGCGGCGGATATGATTCCCGCAATGACGAGCCCTACACCACGCAAGCGACTCATCGTCATCGGCGCCGGGTTCGCCGGGGTCAATCTCGTCAAGCAGCTTCGCGACGTGCCGATTGAGATCGATCTGCTCGACAAGCATAATTACCACTGTTTTCAGCCGCTGCTTTATCAGGTCGCGACCGCGGCACTCTCCGCGGGGGATATCGCGCATCCGATTCGAAGGATTTTTCGCAACCAAGCAAACGTCAGCGTCGCGATGGGCGAGATCGAGCGCATGGATTTGGCGCGGCGGCAGGTTTGCAGTGGCGATGTCTGCCTTCATTACGATTACCTGACGATCGCTGTTGGCGTGACGCATTCCTACTTCGGCAACGAAAAATGGCAACTGCTTGCGCCGGGGCTCAAAAGCGTCGATGACGCGACGCGGATTCGCGGGCACGTGCTGTTGGCGTTTGAGGAAGCGGAACTGGAAGACGACGAAGCCTCGCGTCGGGCCAAGCTGACGTTCGTCGTCGTTGGCGGCGGACCAACGGGCGTGGAGATGGCCGGAGCGCTGCGCGAGATCGCGGCCAATGACATCCCGCGCGACTTCCGCAACATCGACACGAAAACATCACGCATCATCCTCCTCCAGGGCGGCGACCGTCTGATGCCGCAGCTTCATCCCGCGCTGAGCGCACGTGCCAAGCGCGACCTGGAGGCGATCGGCGTCGAGGTCCGCCTCAATAGCAGGGTCACCTCGGTCGATGAGAGCGGAGTCTACCTCGGCGATCAGCACCTTCCTGCCGGGAACGTCATCTGGGCCGCGGGCGTTCAAGCGCCTCGATTGCTCGATACGCTCGGCGTTCCACAGGACCGCTCCGGCCGCATTATTGTGAACCAGCAGCTTAATGTGCCCGGACATCCGGAAGTCTTCGTGGTGGGCGACGCCGCCAGCGCGAAGGACGCCAAAACGGGGCAACCGATCCCCGGCCTGGCACCGGCGGCAATCCAGATGGGCAGGTTCGTTGGCCGCATCATCGGCGACGAAATTGTGCGCGGCACCTCGGTCGCGGAGCGGCCGGCATTTCACTATCGCGACAAGGGTACGCTTGCCACCATCGGCCGTCGCCGCGCCGTCGCCGATATCCGCGGGTGGCGCTTCTCGGGGGTCTTCGCGTGGCTGCTCTGGTCGATCGTGCACATCAGCTTCCTCATCAGCTTCCGCAGCAAGCTGTTCGTGATGGCGGGCTGGATTTATGACTACCTGTTCCGCACCCGCGAGGCCCGGCTGATCACCGGCAAGTTCGCGCTGAAAGTCAGCAAGGCCCGCGGTACCGGCGGCGGCCCCCCCGAGCCAACCGTCGAACTGGTCCCGACCGGAGGCGTCCAGGAGCGCAAAGTAAGCTGAGCTCCCCTCGCGCCAGTGACGTGCGAACCGGCCGGAATGGGACAGCACGGTTCGCCTGATGGCGGGTCACGTCGAAGGGTTGGCCGCAGAGGCGTCCAGATGCACCGTCAGGAGCATCCGGCTTTGCTCACGCGCCACCACATCGTGCTCCACTCCCGGGGCCAGCACCAGCAGATGCCCTGCGTGAAGATCATGCACTTGGCCTTCGGCCGTCACCTGAAGATGACCGTCAAGCGCGTGAATCACGACGACACCCTGTGTCCGGTGATGCGGCAGGCGCGTGAGATGGCCGAAGAGAAACAGCGCCACAGTGGTGGGGCCGCGCTTGTACAACGTCTCCTGGCGGTGCCCGGATTGGCCGGCCTCGAATTCCTGCCGGAGCTTCGTCGTCACCTCGCCCAGATCATACTGGTGCTGCGGCGCAACGAACCGATCTCTGGGATGCTGTCGCAATCGCTCGGACTCGGGAATCTCTTGTATCGGCTCCGATTCGTGCCCTGCCATGGGAAGTCCTTAATCAAAGTCGGCCATGAAATCGAAAACGCGTTATGCTCACTCAACCGTGTAAACGGTCCTTGAGATCTTCGGGCCGGAACGAGCCCGGAGAAGCGATCAGCCGGCGAGCGGCATCCACCTGCCCCCAGACGTTCCAGAGCAGCACGCCGCGTACCCGACCGTCGCGAAGGTAATAGATCACGCCCTCGCGGCAGGGGGTCTTCCAGTCGGTCACCATTTGCAGGCGCGAGTCCACCTCGCCGACGGCTTCGTATCCGAGGTCAAAGAGGTCGGAGTAGAAGAACGGAAGATGATCGTACGAAACCGTCCGGCCGGCCATGGCGACCCCCGCGAAGCCGCCCATCGTGTTGGCGTTGTCCTCGTGCTCGACGCGGCGCCACTGGTTCAGCGATGGGTTGTGGAAGCTGGCCACGTCCCCCGCGGCGTAGATATTCGGGTCGCTGGTGCGGAGCGACGCATCTACGCGGATGCCGTTGTCGACTGCAAGCCCGGCCGCCTGGGCCAGTTCGACATTGGGTTGAACGCCGATCCCTGCCACC
>DATNET010000146.1:0-2573 GCA_035606745.1 Tepidiformaceae bacterium | reverse complement strand
GCGCTGGCGGAGAGGGTGGGATTCGAACCCACGAGAGACTTGCGCCCCTACACGCTTTCCAGGCGTGCCTGATCGGCCACTCCAGCACCTCTCCGCGGCCAGCCGCTCAACATCGTAGCAACCAGCCGCGCTTGGGACGATGGTGACCGGAATGCGTGGGTGGGCCGTGATGTGCTTGATCGCCAAGACGCTTCCAGGGCGCTTGGAGCAACGTCTTTGAGACGCCGATCCCGGCCGCGTATTGGCTGGTGAGTACGAGAATTCATGACCTAGTCACGGACTATCGAACCGATGAAGTCGCGGGGGTCGCGGATAAAGCGGGCGATGTGCTGAAGGCCGTTCAGCCGGCCGGGCCACGGGTCGCACGAATCCCAACTCGCCTCCAGGGTCCGATCCTTAGCGCTCCGGACCCACCTCCACCAGTGGCGCGCTTCGGGAAACGCGATGCGTCCCGTGACCACACGCGAGACCACCATGGATTCGAGCACAAAGCGATGGCACCACGCGTCCGGGCCACAGCCCTCCTCTTCGGCCCGCCGGGCCGCGGCGAGCTGCTCCTCCACGGCGGGCCAATCGCCGAGAGCTGCGAGGTACCAGATGAGGGGCAACCGCAGGCCCCGATTCGTGATTAAGCTGAGGCCATTGAAAACGCGCGGGTTGATGTCGATCAACAGAAATGCGCCGTCCGCCTCGATGAACTCAGCTTCGAACATGCCGAAGAAGCCCATGCCGCGCAGCATCTCGGTAAGGCGCGCCGCCAGCTCGGAGTCCACCGGTGCGGCTTCGAAACAGACCCCAACCCCGAAGCGCCGCGGTGACTGGTATACCTTTCGCGTGGCCGAAAAACCCGCGAGCATCCCGGTGTGGTCCAGAAAGCCGGCAAGGTTATAGATGTGCGAACCCGCACCGGGACAGTAGCTCTGGACGAATGGGACCAGCTCCGCCGCTCCGCCCACGCCATCCACTGCGCCCGCGGCAACGAGGCCCATCGCGCGGTTGTATGCCGCTTCGAAGCGGGACTGGTCTGAGACGAGCCCTCCCTTGAACCATGAGTGGGTCCCGACGTGAGTTCTAGGCTTTATGACCACCGGATACCGCAGCGCCATCGCCAGTTGGCTCGCCTCGGCACGCGACCCGGGGAACCAGGCCGCGGGCGTTTCGATACCTGCGCCCGCCGCGGCGGTGTGCAACGACTCTTTGTTGAGTACGGCATCGACGACCTCACCGGGCGGGTAGTACAGGTGAAAGTATGGCCGCAACGCGTCCCGGTGCCCCGCGATAACCGAAGTGAGGTCATCCATCGCCGGGAGCAGGACCATCCCCGGGCGACGGCGACCGGCGCGGAGCAGCCAGGTGAGCTGCCGCCGAGGCGCCTGCCCGTTCGGGAACGGTTCGAGGTCGGTGGAGACGAACTTCGAGAATCGCACCGGCGAGGTGAGTGGAGCTCGCGGCGAATGAACGGGCACTCCCGCTTTCCCAAGGTCACGAATCGCGGCCAGAGCGCCGTTGCTATTGTGCGCTGCCACGAGGGCAGGCGCGGCCGAGCCCAGAAACGTCATGGTGCAGGCGACGTTCTCTGTGCGGGCAACAGCTGCTTCGCCCGCTCCACGGCTCCCTGAACGACATGTACCGGCAGCGGGGATATCACGTAGTTCCAGTGGGTCGCCGAAGCTGGCGCCCAGCGCCGTTTGTAGTCGTACAGGCTGCCCAGTGAGACGCTGCCGATCCCGGCCGTCTTCGCCCAGGCGAATGCCTCATAAAACGTGCGGGTGCCGACGGAATGCCAGTCGTACTCCGGGTCGCGGTAGACGGTGCCGAACGTCATCTTCGAGTCCACGACGGTCGTGACTACGCCGCCCGCATAGCGCTCGCCATCTCGCAGGACCCACGACCGCACCGTGCCAGCATCGAGACCCCACTTCGCCGCCAGGATGCGATCGCCCCACTTAGAGGACACCTCGCGTGGCTTGCCCGTGTAGAATCGGTCCCGCCAGCGCTCGATGAGCCACTTCGTCGCTTCGAAGTCGTCGCGCAGAAGTTCGAACCCGGCCGTGCGGTGCTTCGCCCGGACGATGGATTTCCACAGGTCCGTCGATCGCCAGTACCGCTCGGGGTCGCCGTCGAGCGAGAGGTCGTAGCAGACAACGGGCGCGCTCCAGCGCAGGCCGCGCCATCCCGTGGGTGGCTCGGGCGCATCCCAGAACCCAACATTCAGGCGCAGGTGGCTGATAGCCAGCTCGGGCTGCCGCTGGCAGAGGAACAGGGCGTAGCCGTGGATCACGCCCTGTGTGAGCGGCTCCCAGAACGCGCCGGCGAGCCGCAGGGGCACCAGCGCCCAGGGCCTCCCGCCGCGCGCCAGCAGGGCGACGCCTTTCCGGTGCACGCTTTGATTCGCGAGCATCTCGCTCAGCAGCGTGGACGGCAGCCACGATTTGCCGCCCAGTTCCGCGTACGACGCGTCGCATTCGGGCGTCCAGTGGTCGAACCAGCGAAGAGCGACTTCGTCCGAACGCGCACGGAGGTTGGAGGCGCGCTCCAGGAGCCGTAACGAGGATTCGAAGAACGGCATGACG
>DATNET010000136.1:0-3700 GCA_035606745.1 Tepidiformaceae bacterium | reverse complement strand
GGCCCCGGCTGTTTCGGCGCTCGCTGGGCGGCGACGCGCAGGCGTTCGACATGGCGATCTATCTTGCCGCGCCCACGCGGCTGCTTACGCGCAG
This sequence comes from Tepidiformaceae bacterium, assembly GCA_035606745.1. Lineage (GTDB taxonomy): Bacteria > Chloroflexota > Dehalococcoidia > Tepidiformales > Tepidiformaceae > DATNET01. The sequence goes on along the minus strand of DATNET010000136.1, from coordinate 3,606 downwards.
TGCTGTGACCGCGTCGTTTGTGGCATCCATGCTGCGGATGTCGTTCGGTTTGCCGCTCGGCCTGGCGGCACTGGCATTTGGCGGAGAGTGGGGCGTCCCGGCTTACGTCTCTTTAGCCGAACACATCGTCCCGGCGAACCGCTCGGGCCTGTCGCTGGCGCTCCGCCACGGCGTCCTGAGCTTGCTGTGGTTCCCAATCGGCCTCTGGGCCGCCGTCACGCCGTGGTCCAGGTCGTGGCACGTGATGCCGCGGCCGTTGGATGAGGAGGTCGGCGATGCCACCGCAGCGGCCTAAGCAGCCGGCGAAGCCTCACCGGCAACTATCGCGCGAGGCGCGTAGCGTCGTTGCCTTCGCCGGGGCGGTCACGGTGCTCTGCGCTGTTTGGCTGTTCGCCTTCTCGTTACGGGTGCCACTTTGGGACGCATCTGACGCGGTGATCGCCCGTCCGCCGGCGATGAATTCGGTCTTTACGGGCGGCGTCAGCGCGCTCGTCAACACCACGCTGCTCCTGGCGCTCGCTACGGCGGCGTACCTGCTGGCGTTGTGGGCGCTGCATCGAGGCTTCCGCCGTAGCTTTCCTGCTGTCATCGGCGCATCGGTGATTGCCTGCGCGGTGCTCCTGCCGATGCGGCCTCTTGCGTCGCCCGATGTCACCCATCTCGCAGCCGATGTGCGGACATTCTGGTTGCATCACGCGTACCCGCCGAAGTTGGCGAACGCCCCGGCGTTCATCGACGACCCCGTGGCCCAGAAGGTCCAGGTGTATGCGAAGCAGCCGAGCGGCTACGGCCCGCTCGCCTACGCACTGGGCGGGATAGCGCTGCCGTTCACCGGCAATTCGCTCGCGCCGAACGTTGCCGGTCAGAAAGCGGTAGCGGCGGCGTTTCTCGTGCTGACGGCCGTCGGAGCGGGGCTGTTAGCGAAGCAGTTGGGCGGGAACCCTGGGTTCGCCGCCGGAGTTGTGGGCCTGAATCCATTGATGCTGTACCAGTTCGCCGGAGATGGACATAACGATTCGATCATGGCCGCCTTTGGCGTTTTTGCGATGATTTTCCTGGTCCGGGTGCGGTGGAAGGAGCGGGCCGGAGGGTTAGCCCTCGCAGCGGGGGCTGTGCTGAGCAAATTCGCGCTGGTGTTCGTCGGCCCGGTCGTGCTTGCGGCGTGGTTTCCGCGGTGGCGCCGCTGGCTCGCCGCGGTGCTTCTCGTTGCCGGGCTCGCGCTCGTGGTCATGCTGCTTGCTGGAGCGGGGCCGAAGATCGGTACCCGCGGGCCGGCAACGACCATCTCGCTGACAACGCCGTGGGCGGTGGTCTCACGATGGTTCAGCCTCGGCCACGACGGGCAGCGAACGCTCGTTGGCGTTTCCTACGCGATGTTTGTCCTGCTGATGGCACTTGTGGTCATCTATCACCCGTTCAAGAAACCGGCCGACATGGTCGCGGCCGCCGCACTGGTGATGTGGTTGTTTCTCTTCGCCTGTTCCCCAGGGGAACTGCCGTGGTACCAGATTTGGTACCTGCCCCTGGCGGCTGCGACAAGTAAGCGCTGGTTGTTGGCAGCCGCGATCGTCTTCAGTTGCGGGGGGTTCCTACCCACGCTGGCACTGAACTGGAATAACACGATATTCCGGCAGATGGGTATTACCAACGCCAGCGACAAGGCCGTGATCGCGGTCTGGGCTACCACCGGGGTGGTCGCACTGAGCGTCTGGTATTCGGATTCGGGACGATGGCGCCGGAGGACCGCGCCGGCGAGGTCGCCTGCGCGAGCGGCTGCTCCGCGAAAACGAGCTCGGGGCCGGGCCTGAGCCGCTGACGACGTCAGTCGGCTCAGGCTTTGTCTTCAGTCGTCGTGATGAGTGGCGCCGCGCGCAACCCCGGCACAAGCGACCTCGCGAGAGCGAAGTACTCCGAGATGTCGCCACGCTGGGGCTGCCAGAGTTGCCGAAACGGTATCCCGCTCGAGCGAAGAAATAGCACGACCATGGCGCTGGTGATGGCGATCGAGCTGGCCGTCGACGCCATCGCCGCGCCGCTGTAACCGAACGCGTTGATCAGTGCCGCGCCGCCGGCGAGGTTGAGCACGCTTGCGGCAACGGTAAGCCAGAGGACGACAGCCGGGCGGCCACGTTGGACGATGAAATAGTTCGCGAAGAGCCCCCATGGGATGCCGGCCGCGGCGCCCACGACGAGGATGCGCAGCGGCGTCACTGCGCCTTCGTAACGCTGACCGTACAGGAGGCGGACCATAATCGGAGCGGCGATGAAAAGCACCAGTGCTCCGACCCATGAGATGAGTGCAGCGTGCCGTACGGCCCGCGCTGTAAGCAAGGCAGACTGCTCGCGCGACAGCGAACCGACCTGCTCATAGGAGGCCGTCGCGACCGCCGCCGAAAAGAACAGCAAGCCGTCCGAGAGGGCGACCGCCGAGGCGTAGACGCCAGCGCCGGAGGTGCCGTTGATCGCTGTCACGAGAAGCTGGCCGGCACGCCCGCTCAGGAATCCTGCTACGGCGATGAGCCCGGTGACCGAACCGAACCCCACGATCTGGCGGATAAGTGCGCGATCGATGCCATGTTCGGGCAGCCAGCTCCACCACCGCCAGGCAAGCAAGGCAGAGGCAACGAACGCCGCGTACTGCCCGATAACCCAGGCGCAGAGGACCGGGACCACCGTCCTGTGGCCGAACAGCAACACCCAGGTAACGACACACAGGCCGCCGCACAGTGCGTTGCCGTAGGCGATGAAGCTGTACTTCGCGATGGCCCGCACCGAGAGGAAGACGCCACCAATGGCGTTCCGTGCGACTTCGACGAGCAATGCAAACCCCACGAGCATCACGATTGCGCGCGACTCGCCGTGCAGGAATGCGGCAACTGCCAGGCTTCCCACGAGTGCTGCCACGCCGATGCCGAGTGAAAGGACGACTTCGTTGCAGAGGACCTCGGCGGCAGCGCGGCGGCGGTTCGAAACGAAGTAACCGCTGGCCGCGGCGAAGCTCGAACCGATCGTGCCTACAGAGCCGATGACGATGACTGCAGAGGTATAGGTACCCCGGTCACTCAAACTCAGGGCCCGCGCCGTAACGATGCCGACGAGCAGCCAGAAGGACATGCCGATGAGCCGGTAGAGGAGAGCGGCGACACTGGTCCGCGCGAGGTCCATGGCCGGCAATCGTAGCGGTCACGGCGGCTATACGCGCTTCGCGATTTCCCTATGCGTCGGCGGAATTGGCGACGCGACGGTAGAGGTCTCCTACCTTCGGCAGGACCACTTCCGCACGAAAACGCTCGGCGCGCCCGAGGCCCGAGACGCTGAGATCTGCCCGAAGCTGCGCGTCGTCGATAACTTCTGCCAGCGCCTGCGCGAGGGCGGCGCCGTCCGGGCCGGAATCCAGCGGCACCACGCGGGCAGCTCCGGCTGCGACCTCGGGTAACGCACCTCCGTCGCTGCAGACGACGGGGAGGCCGCAGGCCATGGCTTCGACGACCGGGACGCCGAAGCCCTCATACCGGCTCGGTTGGGCCAACACGTCGCAGGAGTTGTAGACGTGAGCGAGTGCCAGGTCGTCGATTCGGCCCAACTCCTGGACGCGCTCTTCGACAC
>DATNET010000135.1:0-9537 GCA_035606745.1 Tepidiformaceae bacterium | reverse complement strand
GGAACAGAAATTTCGGTGGTCACCGCCCAGCTCTCGCGATGGTATGTCGAACGCGCCAGAGAGCGGTTGGATGAGGCCGTGCGACGGTGGGCGCCCGCGCTCGGCGGCACGCCGTCCGCCGTGTTCGTGCGCAACCAACGCTCGCGGTGGGGCAGTTGCGCCCGGGATGGAAGCTTGCGCTTCAATTGGCGGCTCGCGATGGTCAGCGACGCACTGCTCGAATACGTAGTGGTGCACGAACTCGCCCACCTGCTCCACCCCAATCACTCCCCCGCATTCTGGTCAGAGGTCTTTCGGGCCTTGCCGGATTACGATAAACGCCGGGCAGAATTGAAGCGGTTTTCGAGCCCTCTTTGAGTGGTTTCGAGCCCGTCTTGAGAGGGGTGGGCCACAGGCCGGTGGCCGGTACACGATGCGTCTCCCTTTCTTCCACAAACGCGAGCGCATCAGCATCGACCTGGATCCAATCCAGGTCTCGGCGATGCGGCATCTCCTCAAAGTGAAGGCGATCCCTCTCGGCAAACTGTACCAACGTGTTTCCGAAGACCACTTCGTCGATCTGGAAACGTTTGCGATTGCGATGGCGGAGACTGCGGCCCGTGGGCTGACGATTTACGGCACCCAGCCGAAGACCAACGCGACCTTCATCGCCCTCGCGCCGCTGGGCAAAAAGCTGCGTGGAAAGCTGCCCTACGACCGTGATACAGCCCTCACGGTCTACCTTTGATGGTCCACGCGGGGCCGCGCTGAAGGGTCCTTAGCACTCTTGACAGGTGAGTGCTAAGACTTTCACAATCGAATGTAGAGCCTCCCGGATGTAGAGTGTCCGCCAGCGCCCGATCCTCCTGAGGTGTCCCTTGCCAACCTACGAATACCACTGCAACGCCTGCCAGAAGAATTACGACCTTCGGCAGGGGTTCGATGCCGAGTCCACGCATACCTGTGAGGAGTGCGGGAAAGGGATTGCCAAGCGCGTCCTCGTCGCCCCACGCGTTGTCTTCAAGGGCAGCGGATTTTATGTCACTGATAGCCGTGGACGCAGTTCCGCTACGGCCGATACTTCGGACTCGAACGGTGCGAGTTCCTCCGGCGAATCCGAAGGGGCATCGAGCAGTAAAGCCAACGATTCGACCTCGTCCAAGACGCCGGCTGCGAAAGGCGCAGCGAAGAGCGCTCCTAGCACAACGGAATCGAACTCCAGCGCCGGGAGCGAAGCAGCGTCATAGTTGGCCCGTAACGCGGAAAGCGTTCCAGTCATGGCCCCGCTATACTCTTCCTCGCATGGGTCCACGCGCTTCCTCTTCGCACGAACGTAATGCGCTCCAGACGCGCCGCGCCATCCTCGATACTGCTCGCGAGCTTTTCCGACGAAACGGCTACGCCGGCACGACCGTTCACTCGATCGCCGAGCGGCTTCAGCTTACTGACCCTGCCGTTTACTACTACTTTGGTTCGAAACAGCAGCTCTGGCAGGATCTGCTCGAAGATGTCGTTGTGGCAACGCTCCCGCCGCAAGGCATTCAATCCCCGGCTGAACTGGTGGATTGGCTCGTCGGGTTTTTCTTTGCTTACGTCGACCACGCTGAACCGATGGCGATGCTGTTTCGCGAGCAACTCGGCGGCGATCGGGCAAGCGGGGATTATCGCGAGCACGTCGAGGCGTCGTACGCGGATGCTGTTGCCGAGCCGCTCGCACGGTTCTACGGCAAGCGCGCGCCGCTCCTAATTCAGACGATGACCACGATGCTCTCCGGGATGTTTTGGGACGGCATCCTGACATTCGGTTCGAAATTTCGTGACGTCGCCATGGAAGAGCCGTTCCGGGCGCGCGTTCGCCGCGCAATCGAACTTCCGCTGGGCCTTCCCCGGAGTGCAAACCACTGCGAGCCCGCCTGGCAAGCCCCACTTCAGCCCACTGCGCCGAACGTTGCCCGCCCCGTACAGGCGCCTCCGGTCCGCGGCCGCACCGCTACCCGGAACCGTATCCTCGAAGCAGCTACGGAGTTGTTCTCCATAAACGGGGTCGACGGCACGTCGGTGCGGGCGATAGCCGAGCGATGTGGACTTTCCGACCCGGCGGTTTATTACTACTTCCCCTCGAAGAGCGCATTGCTGGACGCGCTTTGGGATGCGCGTCTCGAAGCCCGCACCGAGCGCAGTTCCGGGGCCGATGAGGGCGCGACTCTCAGCCTCGCCGGTATCGTGGATGCTGCTCTCGATTCCGCCGCCCAGATGGACTCGCAGTTGCGCCTGCTTCTCCGCCAGGTACTCGCTGGGGATCAAGCCGCGCAGGCGATGCGCAACCAATCGAAGGCCCAGTGGCACGATTACCTCATGGCCTATATGAGCACCGCGTTCGAAGGCGCCGAGGCGTTGGACCGCGTGGATGGCGTGCTGGCAACGACCATGGGCACCATCCTGCTCGCCCAAATGGAGCACCCCCTGGACTTTGCCTCTCATGCCCGCAGTGCCAGCTTCCACGCTGAGACGCTGGCGATCGTCACGACCGTGGTCCACGGCCCGGAGCAGTGCGAGCTCAGCTAATGAGACTGGTCGTTCAGCGCGTCTCGCGAGCTTCGGTATCGGTCATGGGCAGCGTGGTCGCCGCCATCGGTCCAGGGTTGGCCATCCTTGTGGGCGTGACCGAAGGCGACAGCGAGACGCTTGCTCGTAGCTTTGCGGCGAAGGTTGCCGAACTTCGAATCTTCGAGGACGCCGATGGCAAGATGAACCGGTCGGTGCAGGAAATCGGCGGCGCTGTGCTGGCCGTAAGTCAATTTACGCTGTACGCGGACACGCGCCGCGGTCGTCGGCCTTCGTTCGCAGCAGCAGCCCGTCCAGACCGCGCACAGCCAGTCTATGGTGCCTTCTGCGATGCCTTCGCCGAGCACGGCCTGGATTGCCAGCGCGGCGTTTTCGGCGCCCACATGGAAATCGCACTCGTCAACGATGGGCCCGTGACGATAATTCTGGACTCTATCGACCTCGAACGCCCGCGCCGAACTTGACCGGAGCGATGGCCGCACGGCAACGTTCAACCACAACAATGGCAACGACCACGAGGGACGGCCGCCGATGCGGATGACCAGGCTCCTGCTCAAGACTCTTCGCGAACTTCCGGCGGACGCCGACATGGTCAGCCATCAGCTGCTGCTGAGGGCCGGGCTTGTGACCCCGTTGGCTGCAGGCCTTTATTGTTTCAGTCCGGTCGGCTGGCGCGTCATGCAACGCCTCGCGGGCATCGTCCGTGAGGAGATGGATGCCATCGGCGGCCAGGAGGTGCATCTGCCTGCCCTCCATCCGATCGAAACGTGGGAGCAGAGCGGCCGCGCCGAAACCATGGGCCAGACGCTCTTTCGCCTCTCCGATCGCAAGGAGCGGGGCTTCGCGCTGGGCGCGACCCACGAAGAGGTCATGAGCATCCTCGCTTCGCGCAGCATCCAGAGTTATCGCGACCTGCCTGTGATGCTCTACCAGATCCAGACGAAATTCCGTGATGAGGCACGGCCACGCGGCGGTCTCGTGCGTCTGCGCGAATTCACGATGAAGGACGCATACAGCTTCGATACAACGTGGGACGCGCTCGACCACTCGTACGCTCTCGCGTTCGGCGCGTATCAACGCATTTTCGAACGGGTGGAAGTGCCCGTAATCCCCGTCCTGGCGGATTCCGGTGCGATTGGCGGGAAAGACAGCCAGGAATTCATCTTTCTGACAGAGTCTGGCGAAGACGAGGTCCTCCTGTGCCCCAGCTGTGGCTACGCTGCCAACGCCGAAAAGGCCGCCTTCGCGCCACCGCCTCCTCTGCCCGGCGAGCCGCTGGCGCTCGAGAAAATCAGCACCCCGGGCCAAAAAACCATCTCCGACCTCGTGCGATCCCTCGGCGTGGAGGCGCGGCAGACGAACAAGGCCGTGTTCTACCGGGTCGACGGCAAACCCGTCTTCGTCTCCATTCGAGGCGACCTCGACGTCAACGACGTCAAGCTCCAGAACGCGCTCAAAGCCAAGCAAGTCGACCCAATGGATGATGCCATGCTCCGCGCTTCGGGCCTCGTGGCCGGCTCAGCGTCCGCGATAGGGCTCACAGGGATGACCATCGTCGCGGATACCAGCGTCACGGCGGCGTCCAACCTTGTCGCTGGTGCTAACTCACCCGATGAGCATTATCTGAACACAAACTACGGTCGTGATTGGCAAGCAGATCTTGTGGCAGACATCGCCCTCGCACGCCGCGGTGACGCCTGTGCGAACTGCGGCACTGCCCTGGAAACGCGACGGGGCATCGAAATGGGCCACGTTTTCAAGCTCGGAACGATGTATTCCGAGGCGATGGGTGTGAACTACCTCGACGAGGCCGGAGAACGCCAGCTCAGCATCATGGGGTGTTATGGCCTCGGCATAGAGCGCATGCTGGCCGCGATCATCGAAGCCAACCACGATGCGAACGGCATCATGTGGCCCGCGGCGGTGTCGCCGTACGACGCGCATGTGGTGGCGCTGAACATGGACCAGGAGCCCGTGGCGGAGGCGCTCGCGGAGCTCGAACGTGCGTTCGCTGGCGCTGGCCTGTCCCTCCTCATCGATGACCGGCCCGACTCGGCTGGAATCAAATTCAAGGACGCCGACCTGCTCGGCGTCCCCTATCGGCTTACCGTGAGTCCCAGAGCGCTGGAGAAGGGTGGCGTCGAATTGCGTGAGCGGCGGACGGGCGAAACGTCGGTCGTGGCCCTCGCGGACGCCGTGGACCGCGTCAAGCAAGGCATGGCCTGAGTTCGTTTTGAGAATTTTCCGTTTCTTGCCTCAGATTCGGCGTGGCGGGTACTCACAGCTACTTGCAGTGGGTGCTATACTGCCTTCTGGCACAGCACTTCCTGACGGAGTGGGCTTAAGGCCCACTTTTTTGTTGAGGTTATGAAGAACGATTTTCTCCTCGCCCTTGCACAACTAGCCGCCGAAAAGAACCTTCCAAAAGAGGTCGTCTTTGAAGCGGTAGAGGCTGCCCTGACATCGGCTTACCGCCGCGAGGGCGAAAACGCGCCCAACATCTACGCCAAAATCGACCACGTCAGCGGAGACATCCGGGCGTATCGCCAGATGGCCGTGGTCGAAGACGTCGAAGAACCGCATGTTGAGATCGGTCTGGACGAGGCTCGCCGGTATAAACCCGATGTCCAGTCGGGCGACGTCCTTGACTTCGAAGAAAAGATTCCCGACAACGCCGGCCGCATCGCTGCGCAGACGGCGAAGCAAGTAGTCCTCCAGCGCCTGCGCGAGGCGGAGCGTGACGCTGTTTACGACGAGTACGCAGGCAAGGAGGGCGAGATCCTCGTTGGCACGGTCCAACGAGTCGAAGCTCGCCAGGTGATTATCGAGCTCGGCAAAGGTACGGAAGCAGTGCTTCCTTTCAGCGAACAGGTCCGCAGCGAACACCTCCGGCCGGGCCAGCGTGCCCGCGTCCTCGTGCTGGAAGTGCTCAAGGCCGTCAAAGGTCCGCAGATCGTCGTCAGCCGTGCCCACCGAAACCTTTTGCGGCGTCTCTTCGAGATGGAAGTGCCGGAGATTTCCGCCGGTACCGTGGAAATAAAGAGCATCGCCCGGGAGGGTGGACACCGCAGCAAAGTGGCGGTGCACGCACGCAATCAGAACGTCGACGCCATCGGCGCTTGCGTCGGTATGCGTGGCTCCCGCATCCAGAACATCGTCAATGAGCTCAGTGGCGAGCGCATAGATGTCATCAAGTGGGACCCGGACCCTGCCGCCTTCGTTTCGAACGCCCTCAGCCCGGCCCAAACTGTGGATGTCACGATCGACGTCGACGAACATCGTGCCACCGTAGTGGTGCCGGACCGGATGCTCTCCCTCGCCATCGGAAAAGAAGGCCAGAACGCGCGGCTGGCCGCCAAGCTCACGAGTTGGCGGATCGATATCCACAGCGAATCGGCGAGCGAGCGCATCAAGGAAGGGCTCGAAGAAGAGCCGAGCAGCTTCGTCCCATTCCAGCCTGGCGAAGAGCCCGACATCGACATCATCCTTGAAGTCGAAGAAGAGCCCCCGATGCCTATCGTCATCGAGCCGGTCGCTCCTTCGCTCGCTCCCGCGGCACGCGTGGACGATGGCGCTACGCCCGAAGAGGACGTCACGTTCGTCGCCGCGCTTGCCGAAATGGAAGTCCCGGATCGCGAAGAGCGAGAATCTGAGGACTACGGCGAAGAGACGACAGACGACGACAACGAGGAATACGACGTGCCAACGGTGGTCGTTGCTGAAGCTCGGCCATCGGCGATCCGCTTCGCCGAAGATGTCCTCCCAAAGCGCCCCGAGGAAGTCGAAGAGGCCAAGAAGCCGGTTGCCAAGAAGGTCAAGCGCGCTCCGCGTTTCGTCGAAGAGACGGAAGAGGACATGGAAGAGATCGACTACTCGGGCCGCATTCATTAGCGAAGCGGCAGGTGGCGCCTCGTCCAAGACCGCGTGCTCAGCGCATCTGCGTCCGGGCACGATCGATGGAAAATCAATGAATCAGCAGCCACTGCGACGCCGGGTTCCGCAACGGACGTGTATCGCGTGCCGCCAGGAGGAGGGCAAGCGGTCCCTCATTCGCATCGTGCGCACGCCTGAACAGCGGGTGACGGTTGATTCGACCGGGCGAGCCAACGGGCGCGGCGCATATCTTCATCCTCGCCGTGCCTGTTGGGAGAAAGCCCTCAAAGGCAGTACCATAAGAAATGCACTGAAAATAATTCCGGCTCCGGACGATGTGGAAGCGTTGCGCGCTTTCGCCAGGGAGTTGCCGGCAGAAGAAAGCGATACCGTATGACCGCGAATCCAGCATCCCCCGCCGCCCGCGCCATTCAACTCCCGGGCGCGTTGACCGTCAAAGAACTCGGCGACCGCCTGAGCGTGACTCCTGTCGAAGTGATCAAACGGCTCATGACCAACGGCGTCATGGCGGCGATGAACCAGACGATCGACTACGACACGGCGGCCATTGTGGCCGTCGAGCTCGGCTTCGACCCGCAGGAAGAACCACTCGCAGCCGCCGAAGAGCAAGAGGCCGTGTTCGAAGATGAGGACATCGTCGACGATCCCGCGACGCTTCAGCCACGTCCTCCCGTCGTCACCATCCTTGGGCACGTTGACCACGGAAAAACCACTCTACTCGACTCAATCCGCAAGACGCGGGTGGCGGCCGGGGAGGCGGGTGGCATCACCCAGCACGTCGGCGCCTACCAGGTCGAACGCGACGGCAAACTGACAACCTTCATCGATACCCCGGGCCACGCTGCGTTCACGGCGATGCGCGCCCGGGGCGCCCAGGTCACGGATATCGCAGTGCTTGTTGTTGCGGCGGACGACGGCGTCATGCCTCAGACCGTCGAAGCGATCAATCACGTGCTTGCAGCCGCCGTGCCGATCATCGTCGCCATCAACAAGATCGACCTCCCGGGCGCGAACCCCGACCGGGTGAAGCAGCAACTCACCGAACACAACCTGGTGGTGGAGGACTACGGCGGCGATGTCGTCACCGTGAACGTCTCCGCGACAAAGGGTACGGGCATCGATGACCTGCTGGAGGCTATCAGCCTCGTCGCCGAGGTTTCAGAGCTGAAGGCGAACCCGAACCGGCCGGCGAACGGCGTTGTCATCGAAGCTGAACTCGACCCGAACCGTGGGCCGATCGCTACGGTCCTCGTCAAGGGCGGCACCCTCCGCCAGGGGGACGCCGTCGTGGTTGGCGAGATCAGCGGCAAAATCAAGGCGATGTTCAACGACCGCGGCCAACGAATTCAAGAAGCCGGGCCGTCGACGCCCGCAGTGCTGATGGGAATCGCCGAAGTCCCGGAAGCGGGCGAAAAGCTTCGCGTCACCGCGGACGAGCGCATCGCACGCCAGATCGTAGACGAGCGCAAGCGCCGCCGTGCCGCGCTCGAACAAACCGAACACGCGCACGTCAACCTGGACACGCTCTTCAACGAAATCAGTGCCGGCAAGCTGAAGGAACTGATCATCATTCTGAAGGCAGATGTCCGCGGAAGCGCCGAAGCGGTCAAGGGCGCGCTCGAAGGACTTGGCACCAGCGAGGTCAAGGTCAAAGTGATCCACGCCGCGACTGGCCCGGTGAGCGACTCAGACGTCATGCTCGCCGAGGCATCGAACGGGATCATCATCGCGTTCAATACGAGGACCGACCCCTCCGCTCGCAAGCGCGCCGATGCCACCGGCGTGGACATTCGCAGCTACGCAATCATCTACCAGGCGCTTGAAGACGTGGAGAAGGCGCTGGCGGGGATGTATGAGCCGGTGTACGCGCCCGTCGTTGATGGCCACGCGGAAGTGCGGCAAATCTTCAAGTCGAGCCGCCTCGGCCAGATTGCAGGCAGCTTCGTCACCGACGGCACCCTCCGGCGTGGCTCGATGGTCCGCGTCCTGCGCAAGGGTCAGGAAATCGCTCGTACGCGCTGCGAAGGGCTTAAGCGCTTCGCCGACGACGTGCGAGAGGTCGCGGCCGGCTATGAGTGCGGCGTCGTACTCGGCGGGTTCGACAAGTTTCTCGAAGGCGATGTCATCGAGTTCTTCCACGAAGAGCGGACGAACTAGCATCCGCGCTTCACTGCTTCGAATAGGGGCACAACGATGACCCGGCGAACAGTCAGAGTGAACGAACTGCTGAGAGAACAGATAAGCGAGCTCTTGCTGCGCGAGGTGAAAGACCCTCGCGTCAGCAAGGGTCTTGTGACGATCACTGAGGTCCAGGTCTCGCCAGACCTCCGTCACGCCACGGTTTACGTGTCGCATCTTGGCGAGGAATCGGAGCGTGCCGGGGTGCTCAAGGGGCTCGAGCATTCGGCCCACTTTCTCCATCGCGAGCTCATGCATCGGCTCGCGATGCGCAACGTGCCGGAGCTCGTCTTCAAGTTTGACCCCTCCATCGAACGCGGGGCGCGCCTTGCATCGCTGATTAATGAGGTGAGCGGTACGCTTTCGAACGAGGGTTCGCCGGTGGCTGGCGACGAGCGCCAGTGATGCAATTTCGACGACTGCGGTGAGCGCCCTTCACGGTATCCTGCTGGTCGACAAGGAACAGGGCTGGACCAGTCACGACGTGGTCGCGAAGGCGCGGGGCATCACCCATCAACGCAAAATCGGGCATACCGGAACGCTCGACCCTATGGCGACCGGCTTGCTTGTTTTGTGCCTGGGCGATGCCACTCGCCTGGCCGAATACCTGACCGGGCACGACAAGCGCTACGAAGGGACCATCTGCCTCGGCGCCGCGACGGACACCGACGACGCCGAGGGCACGGTGATTAGCCAGGCACCGGTGCCGGTGCTGACCGCCGATACGCTTCAGCAGCTGGAGCGGCAGTTCACCGGCCCGCTGCGCCAACGGCCCCCGGCGTATAGCGCGGTCAAGGTGGCTGGTCAGCGCGCCTATGCGGCGGCGCGCGCAGGCAATCCACTGCAGCTGGCAGAACGCACGGTGACCATTCACCGGTTGTATCTGGAGCAGCTGGGACCCCACCAGCTGCGCGCGATGGT
>DATNET010000114.1:0-4614 GCA_035606745.1 Tepidiformaceae bacterium | reverse complement strand
TGCGTGGCATATTCGCGAGGCTGCGGGCATCCCACGGGACAAGACCAAGCGCGTCGTCTTCCACGAGATCACCAAGCCCGCGATCGAAGCGGCGTTCGCCGAGGCGAACGCACCGGACTCACGGTTGGCGCCGGCAAATTCGACCGGCGACCGTAGCGGCCTGAACCAGGACCTGGTCGACGCGCAGCAGGCCCGGCGAGTGCTCGACCGGCTTATTGGCTTTCCGCTCACGTGGTTCGTGCAAAAGAAAGTGAGCCGTGGCGCCAGTGCCGGCCGCGTCCAGAGCGTGGCACTCGGCCTCATTGTCAAACGCGAACGCGAGATCCAGGACTTTCACCCGGTCGAATACTGGACGATCCATGCGCAGCTTTCGAAGGCAGGGCGAACGTTCGAAGCCGAGCTCGCACGGTTCCCGGCGGCCGCGGCTGGAACATCGATAAAGCCGCCTTTCCGTGATGCTGGCCCGTCCATCACCGACGCAGCATCGGCGCTCGACCTTGTTGAGACGTTCCGCCGTTCGCAATTCTCCGTCAGCAACGTGAAAAAAGGGACGCGCACCAAGTCGCCAGCCCCGCCGTTCACGACCAGCACGTTCCAACAGGCGGCGAGCAACCGTCTCAACATGGGCGCGCAGCGCGCGATGAGCGCGGCCCAGGAGCTGTACGAGGGCATCAACCTTCCCGGCCAGGGGCCGACTGGTCTCATTACCTACATGCGGACCGACTCGCTCAACATCTCGCCCCTCGCACGCACCGAGGCACGCAACTACGTCACCGGCCGGTGGGGCAACGACTTCGTGCCCACCCGTGAGCGTACGTACGCTACCAGCACGAAGGGTGCCCAGGAGGCGCATGAAGCCATCCGTCCCACGAGCGCGAACCGGACACCGGAGTCGTTGCGTGGTGTGCTCGGCGCCGAACAACTCCGTGTCTACACGCTCATCTGGCAGCGGTTCATGGCAAGCCAGATGGCGGATGCGCGCTTCAGCACTGTAGCGGTCGAAGTCGATGCCATGGAGGGCACAACACTACGAGGGACGTTCCGCGCGAGCGCCCAGAAGCTCGTCTTCCAGGGCCACCTCGCGGTGTACGGCGACGATGTCAACGATGGCGACGACGTCACGGAAAACGCCGAAGCTACTCTTCCGGAGCTCGTGGATGGCGAGGCTCTCCAGCGGGAAGCGGTGGAGCCCCGCCAGCACGCGACGGAGCCGCCGCCGCGCTACACCGAAGCATCGCTTGTGAAGGCACTCGAAGAAGAGGGTATTGGGCGGCCGAGCACCTACGCCACCATCGTCCAGACGGTGCAGAAACGCGACTACGTGACCAAACAGGGCCGCGCGCTTGTCCCCCAGGAGCTGGGTTTCCTCGTGAACGACTTGCTCGTGGAACACATGTCGGACTACGTGGCGGTGCCGTTCACGGGCAAGATGGAAGAGGAGCTCGACCAGGTTGCCGAGGGCGACCGTAAGTACATCGACGTACTCAAGCAGTTCTGGCCGGAGTTCGACCGGCAGCTCAAAGACGCGGAAAAAGACGCCGTCAAGCAGGAAGAGCAGACGGATATCCGCTGCAACGTCTGTAACCAGGCGAATATGGTCATCAAGTGGGGCAGGAACGGAAAGTTCTTCGCTTGCCCGCGCTACCCCGAATGTTCCAACTCGCTGCCGATGGATGAGCAGGGGAATCCCGTTTTCGTCGCCCCGCCGACCGAGACGAGCTACCGCTGCCCGAAATGCGGAGCCCCCACGGTGCAGAAATCGGGTCCGTTCGGCCCATACCTGGACTGCACGAACCGCGAGAACAAGAAGTGTGACTTCCGCTCGGGCGTGCCCGTGGGCATCGCGTGCCCGGAGGAACCGGAGACTGGCCAGCTTGTCGAAAAGCAAGCCCGGACCAAGGGCAAGGGAGTCTTCTACGCTTGCTGGAACTACCCGAACTGCAGCTACACGACGAACACGCTCGAACCCGGCAAGATGACTCCACCGCGCGACGAAGCCACGCGCGCAGAGGCGAACGCGAAGCTGCTCGAACGGAGTTCCCGCGGCAAGGCGGCATTCGCCAAGCGGCGTGAGAACGCGCGAGTCAAAAAGGCCAGCTGAGGCGAGGGCGCCGTCGACCAGTTCGGGTCCATTTCCGAACGGCACTCGACTTTCATCTCCGTTTATCGGTATGCTGGAATGAGCAGAACGGCTGATCAAGCCGCTTCACTGCCGCGGGAGTTGGGAAAATGCAGAATTACGACAAGCTTTACATCAATGGCGGCTGGACCCCGTCCTGCGGCGGTGGATTCATCGATGTCATCAACGCCTCCACCGAAGCGGTCATGGGGCGGGTCCCCGAGGGCACGCCAGAGGACATCGACCGCGCTGTTACGGCCGCGCGTGCCGCCTTCGAAACGTGGGGCCAGACCTCGGTGGATGAGCGCATCGGCTACGTCCAGAAGATCGTGGCCGGGCTCGCCGGGCGGAGCGCCGAAATTGCCGCCACCATCGCGGGCGAAGTCGGCATGCCAGTATCGTTGGCAACGGCGATCCAGGCCGGCTTGCCCGTCGCAACGAGCTCCGGTCTTCTTCAAATCGCGAAAGACTTCCCGTGGGAAGAGACCGTCGGCAACTCGCTCGTCGTGCGGGAGCCGGTCGGAGTCATCGGTTGCATCACGCCATGGAACTACCCGCTTCACCAGATCATGGCGAAGGTCGCGCCAGCGCTTGTCGCAGGCTGCACCGTGGTGGTCAAGCCGAGCGAGGTCGCTCCACTGAACGCCTTCATCCTCGCCGAAATTGTCGATGCTGCGGGGCTCCCTGCGGGTGTCTTCAACCTCGTGAGTGGCGTAGGTCCCGTCGTCGGCGAAGCGATCGCGCGGCACCCTGGCATCGACATGGTCTCGTTCACCGGCTCCACACGTGCTGGCAAGCGCGTTGCCGAGCTCGCGGCGGCCAACGTCAAGCGCGTGCAGCTCGAGTTGGGCGGGAAGTCGGCCAACATTGTGCTTGATGACGCCGACTTTGCGTCCGTTATCCCACGCGGCGTATTCGCCTGCTATCTGAACTCGGGCCAAACCTGCACCGCGCACACGCGCATGCTCGTCCCGCGCGCCCGCCAGGATGAAGCCATCGCCATCGCGAAGGGCGCGGCCGAATCGTTCAAGGTCGGCGACCCATTCGACCAGAATTCTCGCCTGGGGCCGGTCATCTCCGAAACCCAGCGCGAGCGCGTCCGCGGCTACATCCAGAAGGGTATCGATGAAGGCGCCACGCTCGTCACTGGCGGCGTCGAAGCACCCGACGGCCTCGGCACCGGCTACTACGTAAAGCCGACCATCTTCGCCAACGTCGACAACAAGATGACGATCGCGCAGGAAGAGATCTTCGGGCCTGTCCTCTCGATCATCCCGTACGAAGACGAAGAGGATGCCATCCGGATCGCGAACGACAGCGTTTACGGGCTCGCTGGCGGCGTCTGGTCCGGGGATGTTGAACGGGCCAAGCGCGTTGCGCGACGCATGCGCACCGGCCAGGTCGATATCAACGGCGGCAGCTTCAACTTCGTGGCCCCGTTCGGCGGCTATAAGCAGTCGGGCGTAGGCCGCGAACTCGGCAAGTTTGGCCTGGACGAGTTCCTGGAGACAAAGTCTATCCAGCTCTAGTCGCGACTACGCAATGAGGAATGAGCAATGAGTTGGGCCCGGCTCGTTGCTCAGTGCTTGCTGCCCATTGCTGAATCGCGTATTGCTTCGTTCACGCTATCCTTTCGGTTATGACGAGCGCGCCGCCTGGCCACAAGACCGCCGAAGCGTTCCTCGATGCCTATCTGCGGGAACTTTCCGCCGTGGGCAACCGCTCGCCCTACACCATCCGGAACTATCGCAACGACATCGGCAACTTCCTCCAATGGTGCCGCGACCGAAAATCGGAGCCGCTGCAGACAAGCCGGCAACAGTTCCGGGAGTACCTCGGGGAGCTGCGGGAATCCGGGATGGTCGCTGCCTCGGTGACGCGGCGCACGAGCACGGTGCACTGCTTCTACAAATACCTCCTGCAAGAGCACGCGACTGGCAGGGACCTGCTCTATGGCATCGCGCTGCCAAAACGGCCGAGGCGGTTGCCCAAGGTACTCGACCAAAATGCCCTCGCGGCACTCATTGATGCCCCGGACCGCACAACTCCCCAGGGACTGAGGGACCGGGCCATCCTCGAACTCCTCTACGCCGGGGGCCTGCGCATCTCGGAGCTCGTGGGTTTGGATGTGGGGCAGGTCGACCTCGAAGATTGCGCAGCAATCGTCCACGGCAAGGGCGCCAAGGAGCGGGTCGTGCTCTTCGGCAATCCGGCGATGGATTCGTTGGAAGCCTACTTACGCGATGGCCGTCCGCCGTTGCTGCAGACTGCCATCCAAAGTCCAAAGTCCAAAACCCAAACCAGTTCGGCGCTCTTCCTGAACCGCTTCGGCGGCCGTCTGACGGCGCGTTCTGTCCAAACGATGATCAAGAAGCGGGCGATCGAGGCCGGCATCCCGACCGACATCCACCCGCACCTGCTGCGCCACTCCTTCGCAACCCATCTGCTTGATGGAGGAGCGGACCTCCGAATCGTGCAGGACCTGCTTGGCCACA
>DATNET010000091.1:0-2016 GCA_035606745.1 Tepidiformaceae bacterium | reverse complement strand
AGCGTTCATGTGCATGCTCCGGACAAGAATACCACGTCGCAACATGCGCTCGGCGACACGAGGCTCGCGGCCGCGCTTGCCATCGCGGCTGGAAACGGTTTGGATACCGGTATGCGCTTGATGAACGAATCCCGCATTTCTGTGAACGATATCGGGCTGGAGCTGTACGAGTGGCCCGCGCCAGCCGTGCCCGGCAGTGCCGCCGCCGCGCCGACGGCGTTCTTCGCCCATGCCACTGGCTTCCATGCGCGGTGCTGGGACCAGGTCGTCGAACGGCTGCCGGGCATCCATTGCTTCGCCATAGACATGCGTGGACACGGGCTCAGCGACAAGCCGGAGCCACCGTACCACTGGCCCGACTTCGGCCGGGATGTCGCTGCTACTGCGCGTTACCTCGGGCTGGAAGGTGCGCTTGCCGTTGGTCATTCGAAAGGCGGCTATGCGGTCACGATCGCGGCGGCGCAGGAGCCGGGGGCGTTCGCCAAACTGCTCCTCATCGACCCTGTCATCATGGCGCGGGAGGGGTACGAACGGGTACCGAACGAAGGCGCCGAAAACCATTTCGCGGCCCGCCGCCGCAACACCTGGAGTTCACCCGATGAAATGTTCGAGCGATTCGCCAACCGTCCGCCATTCGCTCGCTGGGACCCGGCGGTGCTTCGCGACTATTGCGAGTACGGCCTGCTGCACAACCCCGACGGCCCGGGCTACGTGCTCGCCTGTCCACCGGCGATTGAGGCGGCCACGTACGGGGGCGCGAGCCGTGGCGGGACAGAGATCTACGACGCCATCCCGAAGGTCGACATCCCGGTCCGGATCCTGCGGGCCCGTGAGCGGACGACCGAGATCATGGCCGACATGAGTGGCTCGCCGACGTGGCCCGGCCTCGCCTCTGCGTTTCCCAACGCGGAGGATGTCTCGCTCCCGCAGTACACGCATTTCCTGCCGATGGAGGATCCCGGATTTGTCGCCGGCCAGGTCCTGGAGCTCTTCGGGGCGTAGGACGCGGAACTTCCAGGACACCTGCAGCGTCTGGACACATGGGGACGTGCGCTCTGCTTCGATATCTGCTCTCGATTGTCCTTGCGTTAGTGGCGGCGTGCTCGGTGGGGTGCGGCTCCCGAGATGGTGGCACTGGCGTGACGCCATCGCCCGCAGCAGGGCCGCCGACGGTCGCGGTGGCGGCTGGAGAGCCGCCGTTGGGGGCGGCCCGGCGCGACGCTGCGCGTCACGGCGGGGTTGCCGCCGACGCGGTCGTGCTCAAGTCGGTCCAACCGGCGGGCTGGGACGGCTGCCTCGGGATCAGCGTGCCGCAACAGCCGTGCAGCCAGCTCTTCGTGGCGGGTGAGGTAGCACTGTTCGCTGCGGGAGGGCAGGAGTACCGCTACCACATCGCCGGGAGCCGGGTGCTCGGCCCGGTCGACCCGGCGCACGCGACGGATGGTTCGCCCGTGCCGCCGGAAGATGCGCCAGACCTCGATGCCGCGCTGGCGGCCTACGCTGCCGACGACTTCGCGATAGCCAATCATTTGGATGCGAGGACGGTCATCGTGATTGCGGCATGGCCGGCGAGTAGCGATGGCACCGCTTTGGTGCGCGTGCGGGCCACGGCCGGTGACGAAGCTGTTTACGCCCTCGCCCCGGCCACGGGCATCACGAAACAAGCCGGCACCGGGGCGCTCGCCCAGCCGCCACCAGAGGTCGCATCGGTGGAGCTGGCGATGCGTCAGGAACTGGCGCGCGTACAGGACGCGGACGTGGCAAGCATCTCGGTCCTCTCGTATCACCCGCGAACGTGGCCGAACGGTTGCGCAGGGCTGGAGCAGCCCGGCGTGGTCTGCGCGCAGGTAGTGACGCCGGGGTTTTCCGCCATGCTCAGCGACGCGCGCGGAAAGACGTACGAATTCCGGGGTAGCGGCCAGCACTTCGGGCTCGTCTCGCCGTAAGGGGTCGAGCCTCTACGTGCCACAAGTGGCTGTCCCTGCTACGATTGCGGTTCGGGTCGGGGTGTAGCTC
>DATNET010000082.1:0-2596 GCA_035606745.1 Tepidiformaceae bacterium | reverse complement strand
CAATCCGCACCGCCCGGTCAACCAGGTGCCGCATCTGCACGGGGTCCGAGACCATGTGGACGTACTCGTGCGCGACGTCTTTGAAGAGCGACATCAGGTCCACTTCTTGTTGAAAGCTGCCGCCCAACGCCGAACGCGCCGATTGCCCGACTATCGCGACGACGGGCTGATGGTCCAGCTTCGCATCGTAAAGTCCATTGAGAAGGTGGATGGCGCCCGGGCCGGAGGTCGCCATGCACACGCCCACCTCGCCCGTGAATTTTGCGTGCGCGCAGGCCATGAACGCGGCCGCTTCTTCGTGCGCGGTCCTGATGAACTCGAACTCGTCGCCTGCGCGGTCGAGCGCGCCCATGATCCCGTTGATGCCATCGCCGGGAAAACCGTAGATGCGCCGGACACCCCAAAGCGAGAGCCGTTGCAACAAGAAATCGCTGAGCGTGGCAGCCATAGATCCTCCCGAAGGCGCTCCCAACCTGCGTAGGTATCCGCCAGGTCGCATCGGCACAGCGGAGCAGTGCTCTGTGGGAAAACTCGCCACGCGCAGGCTAGCGAACCGACCGTTGCGCCGGCGATTGTGTGTCGGGAACCGATAGAACAAACGGCTCGCACTTTTCCTTAAGGGGGGCTGACCGGTGCTTCAGAGTGTGCGACCCCGCAGCGCGGAAGACCTCCAAAGCAAGGACGGGGAAGACACCCTGCCTGGCGCCCCGGCTAGGAATGGGCCGCGCGCTCGGCTCCCAGCATCTCGGCCAGTGTCGCCGCGTCGCGCGGTGCGAACCCCCCGATGTCGTTGTTGAAGTACACGAACGCCTCTTCCGCGCCGGCACTCAACGCCGTGAGACGAGTCGCCCAGCGGTGAAGCTCCGCGTCGGGATAGTCCCCGCCGTAACGCCGGCCGGTCCCGTGGAAACGGAAGTACAACAACCCCGCAGTGGCCCGCAACGGACATTCCAGCCCCGGCATATCGAACGCACAGAAGTGCGCACCGGCGCGCTCAAGCAGCGCGAACACCGGCTCCGTAAACCAGGATGCATCGCGGAACTCGAATACGTGGTGCAGGTCGCGCGGAAGCAGCTCCAGGAACGCCGCAAGGCGTTCGAACGTTTCATCGTCACATTTGAAGCGTGGAGGAAGCTGGTAGAGGATCGGCCCCAGGTGCTCGCCCAGCCGCCGCGCACCAGATAAGAGCCGCTCGTTCGGTCCGGCTCCGCCCGTCAGCCGCCTGGTGTGGGTAATGTACCGGCTCGCTTTCACCGCGAACGTGAAGCCTCTCGGCGCTTCTTCGTCCCACAACTTCCATGCCCCCGCCTTCGGCAGCCGGTAGAAGCTGTTGTTCAACTCCACCGTATCGAAGTGCTGCGCGTAGTACGCGAACCATTCGCGTGCCGCCATGTGCTCGGGATAGAAGGAGCCACGCCAGTGGTCATAGTGCCAGCCACTCGTACCAACGTGGAAGCGAGTCACACCTCATCGTAAGCGCGCGTCCGGCGGCCTGGCGATGGACACCCATCAGCCGAAACTGAGGCGCTTCTTCAAGGCCTGGACACGCAGGTACGATTCGTCGATCCGGCTCTCCGGGATGGCGCCGCCCACAACGTGCTGACGAATCGTCTCGATCACCCGGCCAACAAGCGTGGGGTCGTCTCCGTCGTTCCCGTATTGGAGGATGTCGACGCCTGCCCCCACGGCCAGCACGATCGCTTGTTCGAATCCGTAGTTGTCCGTGATTGCCCTCATCTCCATGGCGTCCGAGAACACCACACCGTCCCAGCCCAGTTGCTCGCGCAGAATGCCCGTTATGGTCTTGTAGGACAGCGTCGCCGGATACTGCGGGTCGAGGTTTGCGTTGAAGATGTGCGCCGTCATCACCGCGTCGGCGAGCCCGTCCGCAATGATGTCCCGAAACGGTTCCAGCTCTGCTGCCGACCAGGTGTTGGTGACGTTGACGAAGCCAAGGTGCGAATCGGTCGTCGAGCTGCCATGCCCCGGGAAATGTTTCAACGTGCAGAGCACGCCGTTGTCGTGCATCCCGTGGATGAACGCCTCAGCCATCGAGGTGACGATGTCCGGGTCCGCGGAGAAACTGCGGCCCAGGCTGCCGATAATCGGATTGTTCGGGTTGACGTTCACGTCCACTACCGGCGCGAAGTTCAAATTGATGCCCATCGAGGCAAGCGTTGCTCCCATCTGTGCGGCGTGGCTGTACGTCACAGAGGGGTCATTGATAGTGCCGAGGTATTGCTCGCTCACCGTCGCAGGAAAGCCGTGTGAATCATCCAGTCGCGCCACCAAACCGCCCTCCTCATCACAGGCGACGATGAGGTTCGGCTCGGCGGCCAGCAACTCGCCCACGAGTGCCTTGAGCTGCGGCGGCGACGAGATATTGCGCGGGACGCCGTTCACCAGGTAGTCAAACAGCACCACGCCCGCCTGGTTGTGGTCCGCGAGCTGGCTGGCGATTGCGGTCCCCGGGCGTGCGTCGAGGCCAGTGAAACCGGTCAGGACCATCTGGCCAATTTTCTCGACAAGCGGTGGCCCGGCCGAATCCGCGGCGATGCCGGCCACAACCGCCCGGCGCACAACCTGAGGTCCGTCC
>DATNET010000079.1:0-5092 GCA_035606745.1 Tepidiformaceae bacterium | reverse complement strand
GCGAACGTGTTCGCGACCTCGCCGTCAGCCTTGGCTTCCAGGAAATCATTACCTACACCCTCACTGGCCAGTCCCGGCTCGACCGCGTCGTCTCCCCCTCCGACACGCGCCGGTTGTCGCCGCTGGGCGTCGTGAACCCCGTCGCCGCCCAGCACACCTTCCTCCGCACGACTCTTCGCGCCGGCCTCCTGGAAACGTATAGCGCCAACCGGCGCCATCACGAGGGCACCCTCCGTCTCTTCGAAGTTGGCTTCGAATACCTCCCCGTCGAAGCAGACCTGCCCCACGAACGCCCGGTCCTCTGCGCGCTCGCCGGCGGGGCGCGCCAGACCCGCTGGGGCCAGCCCGCCACCGACCGCCTCGATTTCTATGACGCCAAGGGCGCCGTCGCCGCGATGTTGGAACGGCTCGGCGTGACCGCCACCTATACTCCATCCACCGGTTTTGGCCTGCTGGACGGTCACGGCGCCTCCATCCGCGCAGGCCAGGACGAAGTCGGAGTCGTCGCCCAGGTCCACCCCGGCACAGCCGCATCGTTCGACATCGACGAGCCCGTCTTCCTGATCGAAGTCTGGCTTGAAGAACTGGCCCGCGTCTTGCCCGAGCGGCCCGCCTATACCCCGCCATCGCGCTTTCCCGAAGTCCGCCAGGACATCGCGCTCCTCATCGATGAATCGACTCCCGCGGCCTCAGTCTTGCAGCTCGTCCGTGGCCATCGCTCTGGTGCCGTCCGTCTGCTTGCCGATGTCTTCGATGACTACCGCGGCGAGGGCCTGCCGGCCGGGAAAAAGTCACTCGCGTTGCACCTCCGCTACCAGGCCCCGGACCGCACCCTCACCGACGACGATGTCGCACGGATCCAATCGGGCCTGCTCAAACGGCTCGAAAAAGAACTCGGAGCGGTAATCCGCGGAGCGTAGCCACCGCCCCCCGCCTTCTCGCCCGATTCGAGCGTCCAGTGGCAACCCTGTACGCTCTCCCTATGACCTCCGAGACCCGCCCATCCACCGAAATCATTGCCGGCGACTTCAATCGCATCCTTGAACCCGACGGCGCCTGGAGCATCGGCGCGTTCCCCCTCCCGGATGGCTCCGTCTGGACATATCGAGAACCGGATGCCGTCGTGCTCGTCCGCAACGGCTGGCTCCAGGTTGCCGCCGTGCCCTACACAAGGCAGCACCACCAGGTCCAGATCCTCGACAACGCCAAGCACATGTACTTCTCGAAGCAGCGCTTTGAAGTGCCAGCCGGCGGCCGCATTACCTTCGAAATCCAGGTCGCGGCGCGCACCATCGGTACGCAGCCCGGGAACCTCTACGACGGCTACGTCTCGTGGAACCTGCTCGACCTCGCGACCGGCTGGGCGCTCGATTTCTTCACCGGTGGCGACACCGTCGCCACGGTCTACGGCCGTCTGCCATTCCCCGGCGCGGCACTCCCCGCCACCGGCGAAGCACGCGCCTTCTGCATCTTCAACGAACTCAAGGACCTTCCGGCCGCCCAGGGCCAGGTCCATGCCTATCGCATCACCTACGATCAGGCCACCGACACCGTCGAATTCGAAGCGGATGGACGCGTCGTCGACCGCTACGAAAACGTCCCAGACAAGATCACCGGCTTCACCGCGGCGCTCGGGCTAATGTCCGAGATCGATCAGGTTGATGGCCACTCCGTGAGCTGCCACGGGCAGGGCGTCATCGGCCGCTGGAGTCCCATGCATGTCGTCATCGAAGGCTGACGTGCCGCGTGATACGCCAGCGGTATTCCAGCCCGCTGTCGGGCTCTGTTCGCTCTGCCTCCACGCCCGCAAAGTCGAAAGCGGTCGCGGCTCGGCTTTCTGGCTCTGCGAACTCTCCCTGCGCGACCCCCGGTTCCGAAAGTACCCGTCCCTCCCCGTCCGGCAATGCACAGGTTTCGAAGCACAGCCGCCTCCACTGGCGTAGCACCGGCTTCGAGGCTGCTCGCCCGAACGCAACTACAAATCAAGACCCCTGAGGCCGTGTGCGCCGAGGGTGAGCGAAAGCTCACCACCGTGGTGGATGTCGTGTTCGAGCACGTGCCAGATCACCCAGCCGCGCGTCCGCGTGCGAGTCGGCCGGCCGGGCCGGTGGCGCTCAAACGGGTCGTCCAGCATCGCCGGCGTCCAGCGAGCGAGACAATCGGAGATCATCCCCCAGGTCTCCCTGAGAGCACCGGCAAGTTCCGCAGCGGTCCGTGGCTGGGCGTCATCCTCGTCCCACGAATAGATCTGTCCGAGGGCGACGTCACCTTCGCCCATCAACTGCTGGAACCAGCCGACCCGGCAGCTCGCGATGTGCGCCGCCAGCAACCACACGGGATTCAGGTCCGGTGCCACGCGAAGCGCCAGCTCCGCTGGCGTCAACGGCGATATGGCGTCCACGAGCAGGTGCTGGTATTCATCCCAGCCCGGATAAAACGCGGCAAGGCCATCCGCCATGTACCACCTCTACTCGCTTGATTGAGGCAGAATAGAACGTTTGTACGAGCATCGTCCATTCTGCATGGTCACCTAACTGCCCAGCTTGATCGCCGTCTCCGCCAGTCGTTGTCCCAGTGCCCGGGCCTGCGTGCGGTCCTCGTCCGTGACCGCCCCGTGCGCCGTCGCGCCGTAATACGAACCCGAACGCCGCATCGTCTCGCTCCATGGCAACCCCACGACGAGCATCCCGTGCGCCAACATCAGGTGAATAAGCTGCAGGAGCGTCGCTTCAATGCCTCCCGAGCGGGAATACCCCGCCGTGAACACGGCGCCGGGCCTGCCCTTCAACTCGCCCGTCTCCCAGAGGTCACCTGAGTAGTCGAACCAGTCCTTTAGCTTCCCCGTCATGCCGCTCCAGTTCGGCGAACCCAACACCAGCCCATCCGCGGCGATCAGGTCGGCCGGGCTCGCATCGTCAATTCGCTTACGCACGCACTCCGCGCCGGCCGCGCTAATTCCTTCGGCAACCGAATCCGCAAGCTGCTCGGTGAGGCCGCCCCGGCTGTCGTAAAGCAAGAGGATAGTCGTCATCTCCACGCCCATCCTACAGCCGCCCAATCGTCGTTGACTGCGGCCGTGGCGTTACCTACGCTCGTGACGTGGGAATCACCGATACGAATCCACCAACTGCGACTCAAGCGACTACGCCGTCCAACCTGACAGCCACTCCCGCCAGCCCCGCCAGTACCGCCGCTCGCCTCGGTGGCGAAGGCCGGCGCATCACCGGCCCCCGCCGCCGCGTCCTCCGCGCCATGGCCGCCGCAAGGCGGCCGTTCACCGTCGAGGAACTCTGCGCCGAACTGCCCGATGTCGGCCGCGCAACCGTTTTCCGGACAGTGCGCCTCCTCGTGGATACCGAAGTCCTCTGCCGCGTCGTCATCGAAGACGGCACCGTTCGCTATCAACTTTCGGCCGGCGAACATCACCATCACCTCGTTTGCAGCTGTTGCGGTTCCCTCCAGGACTTCGTCGACCCGGCCCTCGACCGCCTCGTCGAAGCAGGCGCCGCCGCCCGCGATTTCGCCCTCGCAGGCCACTCGATAGAGCTCTACGGCGTCTGTGCCGCCTGCCAAATGCCGCGCCACACCGACTAGACCCCCGGCTGGGGCGCGGCCGTCTCAGCTCCCAACCTCTGCCACCTGCCGGCGAAATGCCGTGCGCTTCTGCCTCCGGCGGCCAGCACGTAAAACGCCGCAACCACCGCGAGGATCGAGAAGCTCGGCGGACAGGCAGGGACGAAATAGCTCAGCGTCAGCCCCGTCCACACCGCCACCACCGCAATCCCCCCGCTAAGCGCCAGCCCGAGGAACGGCCTGCTCGTCAACTGCGACGCCGCCCCGCCGGGCGCAGCTAACAGGCCGAGGATGAGCAGGGCACCCACTGCCTGGCTCGCCTCAGCCGCCGTCACCCCCACAACGCCCAGGAAGACAAGCCCAATCGCCCGCACAGGCAGCCCCCGCCCCGCCGCTACCGCTTCGTCCACGCTGGCGAACAACAGCGGCCGGGCGATCGCGATCAGCACCGCCACGACGAACATCGCCACCACAACGGTGGCCCGGGCCTGTCCCCCGTCAAGGCCCAGGATCGAACCGAACAGCACACGCACGCCCCCGGAGCTGTCCCCGGAACTTTCGGACGTCGTATACAGCGCAAGAAACAGGACGCCCAACCCCAGCACCCACGCGAACACGCTACCGATGACCACGTCGTTCGCACGCCCCCGCGCTCCCAGCACGCCAAACAGCAGTGCCACCCCGATCGCCGCAGCGAACAGCCCGAAGCGCAGGTCGATGCCGATCGCCAGCGCCACCAGCGCCCCCGTGAACGCCGCGTGCCCGAGCGCATCCCCCGTAAACACTTCGCCGCGAAGCACGGCAAAATAGCTCACGAGGCCAGCGGCAACCCCAACGGCTGTCCCCGAAATGAACGCATACCGCATAAACGGGTGCGAAAACATGTCGAAAAACGCCCCCGCCGGGTTCGCCGCCGCAAAGAACTCCGTCATGCCGCTTGCCTTGTGAACGCCGGCGCCCAGTGGCCTCGAAGCTGCCAACCTTTCGCCAGCAAGTAGGCAGCAAACGCTAGCGTCGTGATGTGGAAGCCGATCGGGTAGTCGTTGTAATACGACAACCCCAACCCAAACCACGTGACCAGCAATCCAATCAGTACGGCAAGCCCGAGGCTAACCGCCGGCCGCGCGGTCAGCGCCTCGGCCGTCGCGGGCGGCAGCACGAGCAGCGCGAACACCAGCAGCGACCCGGTCACCTGGCTGGCTTCGGCCGTCGCGACCCCCAGCAGCAAGAGAAACCCGAACGAAAGCATCCGCACCGGGATGCCCCTCGCCGCGGCAACGTCGGGGTCGATGGACGCGAACAGCAACGGCCGGCTCGCCAATGGGATGGCCCCGACCGTCACCACCGCGCCCAACGCCAGCACCCACACCTGCTCGCTCGTTATCCCCACGAAGCTCCCAAAGAGCAGCGACTGCGCGCCGCTGATATTGCTCCGGCTAAGCGAGACGAAAAGGAAACCCAGCGCGAGCGCAAACGCCTGCACGGTCCCGATTGCCGCCGATTCTTCAGCCGCGCCGCT
>DATNET010000073.1:0-2101 GCA_035606745.1 Tepidiformaceae bacterium | reverse complement strand
TGTGGCCCGGCCAGCGTTCCTCGACACACGCACCGACGCCTGGTCGCGGGCAGACCGCATAGCCTGGGGCGAGGTCCCACTCGTGGTGCTGCCACCGTTAGAACCGCTCGTGGGACGCCTCGCGAGATTGTTGGAGCCCGTGGAACTGCCGTCGCAGGTGGTGCATGGAGACTTCACGGCGAACGTGTTGTTCGCCGACGGAATGGCGCCCGGAGTGATCGATTTCTCGCCATACTGGCGGCCCGCCGGCTTCGCGGTCGGGGTGATCGTGGCGGACGCGCTCACGTGGGGGGACGCCGACTCCTCAATTCTTGGCCTCGCCGACCACGTTCAGGAGTTCCCACAGCTGCTCGTACGGGCCGAACTGCGCCGGTTGCTCGAACTGGACCAGCACACACGGGACGGGCGGCCGAGCTTCGACCAGCTCGCCGCCCACGAGCCGACCGTCGCACTGATTGAATCGCTGGTCACTGACGCCCAGTCGTGAAACTGGTCCGAACCGCGCACGTTAGTAAGCGGAGCGATTTGGCACGCCGAACCGCGTGACCCCGCTAGTGCAGCCTTCCAAATAGTGGCCCTACGCTGAATCATCATCGCTCCGCTTACTGACGTGCGCGGTTCGGATGTGTTCTGTGCGCTTAGAAGATCTCTAAAACGCCGGCGTCACCAGGCGGCGGCTGGCCACGCGATTGGCGCGGCCGTATTGGCGGAGAAGCTGGCCGAAGGCGGTGAGGCGGGCTCGGGCGGACGCCGCGAACTGGTCGGGGACGGCCGGACCACCGGTGTTGAGGCCGTCGATCGTGGCGATGGACTGTTCGAGGGCGGCGTAGGCGCTGGCGCCCATCACGAGCAGGTCTTCGAAGCGGCCGGGTAGCGTCGAGCCCGAATCGTCGAGGGTATGGCTGGCGGTGTAGTCGACGGTGGCATCGCCGCCATCGGGCGGACATGGCAGGTCCAGGAGGAGGTTGTCGCCCCATTGGGTGAAGCGAACGAGGCACGGAGGAAAGTCTCCGATGGGGTATTCGACGCGGCGGACATCGACGAGCCCGGCGAGGGTGGTGACCGAAAGCTCGCGGCTTCCCGGCGTGGTGGTGATGGCCGTGGTCAGCTCGCGGGGCATGGCGAGGCTCATCTCGGCGAGGGCGTGGGCGATGTGGCGGTCGAGTGCGTCGTCGGTCCAGCGCTGTTCGGCGCCATCGTCGTGGAGGTCGGTACGGGTGCGGGCACGGATGTCTGAGAGGGTCGTCATGTGGAAGACGGTGGGATGGCGTGTCCGTAGCTCCAAGACAGGGATGTCAGTAAGCCTTTGCACTTGGTGCATTTTGGAGCACCCAGATCGGCTGCTCTGATGGCGTCCTTGAGCGCGCCAGTTCGCCGCTGCGTGGCCTTACGGTAGCGGGCCTTATTGAGGCTCAAAAATTGGCCAAAAAGGCCCTTTTATGCTAAACTGTTCACATAGGCTCGCGGTTGCGGATGTCGTCCAAGACAGGTCCGCAGGGAACCGCCGAGCCGGGATAGACAGCACCCATATATGACGACACAACAGGCAACGCCGAATTCGTACACCGCCGCTAACATCCAGGTGCTCGAAGGGCTGGAGGCTGTCCGCCGCCGCCCCGGCATGTACATCGGCACGACGGATAAATCAGGCCTCCACCACCTCATCAAGGAGCTCGTCGACAACGGCGTCGATGAAGCGATGGCGGGCTACGCCGACCGCATCGAGGTCATCCTCCATAAAAACGGCTGGTGCACCGTGCGTGACAACGGCCGGGGCATCCCTGTCGGGGTGCAGAAGCAGACGGGGCGCTCCGCCGTCGAAACCGTCATGACGGTGCTCCACGCCGGAGGCAAGTTCGGCGGGGGCGGGTACAAGGTTTCGGGCGGGCTCCACGGCGTCGGCGCCAGCGTCGTCAATGCCCTTTCGGAGGAGATGTGGGTCGAAGTCGTCCCGGATGTGGACGCCCAGGGCCCGCAGACTGCGGGCAAGGTCTACCGGCAGGAGTATCACAAGGGCATCCCGCAGGGCGAGCTGACCGCATCGAAGCTGATGGGCGAGCGGCCCCACGGCACGACCTCGAGCTTCAAGCCGGACGCCGGC
>DATNET010000064.1:0-2219 GCA_035606745.1 Tepidiformaceae bacterium | reverse complement strand
CTCGTGATCATGCTCATCATCGTCGGCATCCACACCTGGAAGGTTGGCCCGAAGCTGATGGACACGCTCCAGGCCCAGGCCGATGGCAAGCCGGTCACCGAAGCCGAGCTCCGCAGCGCCCGAATGCGCTCGATGGTCCTCAGCATTACTGGACTTGTCCTCGTCCTCCTCATCATGGTCTGCGGAACGATGCTCACGACGACCAGCTTTTCGCTTCGTACGACCTAGCCCGTCTTCGGGCCACCGCGCCTCTTTTTCGGCGTCGTGAAGTCGCGCCGTCACTTTTCAGGCCACCGTGTCGATAACTGGGGTGAGCGCCATTGTTCGGCGCTCTCGAAGGGACGGCCATGGGCATCCTTTATCCCCCTCGGTTCTTAACCGTAGCGGTCACCACGATTGCCGCTGTCCTGCTCATGACGAGCTGCGGGCGTAGCAATTCGAGTACCGCAAATGCCACAACGTCGGGGGCCACGACTGCTCATTCGGCGGCCTCATCGACCGCGTCGCCGAATGCACCGGCCAGCTCGAGCGGCTCATCGACTCCGGCCGTGGCCGCTCACGCCATCCCCGTTGGGTCCTCCAGCCAGGCGATTTCCGTCGGGGGAACGAAGCGTTCGTTCATCCTCTATCGACCGGCCAACCTGCCTGCCGCCGCTCCGCTCGTGGTCATGATGCACGGTGGCTTCGGCACCGCCGCCAATGCTGAAAAGGACTATGGCTGGGATGCCGAGGCGGACAGCGGCGGCTTCATCGTGGCGTATCCAGACGGCCTCAACAATGCCTGGAACACCGGTGGAGGCTGCTGCGGCCAATCTGGTAGAAAGAACGTCGACGACGTTGGCTTCATCACCCAGATGGTCGCGCAAATCGAACGCGACGTGCCCATCGACCACTCCCGCGTTTACGCCACAGGTATCAGCAACGGCGGCATCATGGCGTACACGCTCGCCTGCAAGACCACCATCTTCGCGGCCATCGGGCCCGATTCGGCCACGCAACTTGGCGATTGCACGTCACCGAACCCCATCTCCGTCATCCACATCCACGGCGATGCCGACAAGACGATCCTTTACAACGGTGGCGAGAGCGCTACCGTGGCCCACATCAACGGCCCCGCAATACCTGCGCTCAACGCCACCTGGCGCGGTATCGACAACTGTCCCGCGCCATCCATCAAAGTTGCACCGCCCGTCACGACATCGATTGCGAACTGTCCCGAAGGTCGCACGGTCGAACTCATCACCATCGCCGGCGCCGGACACCAATGGCCCGGCGCGACGAAAGACAAAGCGGCCCAAAAGCGGCTCGGCACTGACCCGCCTTCGACCGCGCTGGATGCCACGAAAGCCATCTGGCAGTTCTTTAGCCAGCACAGCAAGCCGTAATTAGCGCGGCACGTGCCGCAGCGGTTGCTTGGTCTACTGGCTGAGCGGGAACACCGCTTCGAGGCCGTCGTGGTCGCTGGCGTACAACACCGAACCGTCGGGCTGCGGTTGAGCCATGTCGCCGAAGATCGTCTCGCCTTCGGAGGTCCACCCGCTGGAAAAGACGAAGCTTGTGCGCGCACTCAGTGCTGGCTGCATCCCGACTACGTGGTCGCGGCAGCAGGTGTTCGCCGGCACATCGTTCGTCCCGGCGTCCGTCACCGCGAGATCGTGCAGACCGGACGCGATGAACGCCTGGTATGCCCCGGAATCCGGCCCCGCACCGAGGTCACCCATCATCAGCAGCGGCCCTCGTCCACGGGTTTTGCCCACCCACTTCGTGACAGCCTCCGCCTGCGCGGTCCGGGTTTTCTCGTCTCCACCGGTCAGGTGCGTGATGTAGACGTCGACATTGCCGCCCGAACCCGGTGCCTTCACCACGATGTGCAGCGCGGCCCGGCCCTCGGTCTCGGAGGTGCGTGGATTGAGCCACACGCTGTCCGCCTTCAGGATCGGGTACCGGCTCAGGATCATGTCGCCTTCGGCGTAGCCGATCTGCTTGGCGATGGCGTCGTTCTGCGCCTGCGTCTGGCCGGGAAACCACGGATTCGCGCGCACCGATTGCGCCTCCAGCTTGAGCGCCGTCGCGAGCGCTTCGCCTTCGTTGCCGTGAGCGTTCGTGGTCGTCACGTCGTTGAACCCGACGATATCCGGCTGGAACGCCTCCAGCTGTTGGACTACGAGCGCCAGTCGCGCGTCGTAGGTGTCGCTCGCTTCACTGTTGGTCTTGTCGAG
>DATNET010000062.1:0-3220 GCA_035606745.1 Tepidiformaceae bacterium | reverse complement strand
TCACCGCGTAATCATCGCCATCGCGCACAGCCCGCGTTTGCAGCGAGGCCAGGTCGCTGCCCGCCCCCGGCTCGCTATACCCCTGGCACCAGACCACTTCGCCGCTCGTGATCTTCGGCAGGTGCTCGCGTTTCTGCGCTTCCGTGTCATGGACGATGAGCGTGGGGCCGATCATCCCGACGTTGAACACCCGGCCAGCATCCGGCGCCCCGGCATAGGAAAGCTCTTCCGTAAAAATCATCTGCTGGATATGGCTCCACGCCAGGCCTCCGTACTCCTTCGGCCACGCAGGCGCCACCCAGCCCTTCGCCGCCAGCTTGTGCAGGAACGCCAGCTGTTCCGGCCAATTCTCCTGGCTCGTCGGCCGCGCCGGGCCCGGCCCAGAAGGCACCGTCTCTTTCAAAAAGTCGCGCACTTCCGAACGAAGCGCGGTTTGTTCCTTCGTGAATGTGAATTCCATGCCAGCGACCCTCCGAAAGCGGCGGCCGCACGGCCGGCGTGCCTAAAGTTTAGCGGAGCGATGAGCCGAGCGTCGTTGTGACGTCCTTCCACGCTCCGCCATACTGGTGACATGGATTGGATGACCGTCGACGAGCTTGAAACGCAGTTCCCGGGTCTCCTCGCGGCGCTGGGCGAAGACGGGATCGTAGTGGACTACGGGAGAGGCGTCACCAGGCTGTTGAAGGCGGTTGTCCCGGAAAACCATGGTTACCTCATCGGATCCCTTAAAGATCTCATCGTCGTGGATGAAGAGGATGACCTCTTTTCCACAGGAGCTTGGGTCTCCGACGAATGGGGCGACTTGAACGTTCCGCCGCTCGCTGACAACGCTCAGCGGTAATTCCCGAACTTCAGCTCAATCCCGTAGTCGTTGCCCTTCAACAATGCGATGACCTGCTGCAACTCGTCCCGGCTCGGGCTTGAAACACGGACCGCATCGCCCTGCACCGACGACTGCACCTTCTTGTACTTTTCAGCCTTGATGTCTTTCACGATCTTTCGCGCGATGTCCGAATCGATCGCCTGCGTGATTGTGACGTGCTGGCGGACCGTGCCCTGCGCCGCCTGCTCAACCGTCCCCCGCACAAGATTCTTGAGCGGCACGCTGCGCGCGATAAACCGCGTCGTCAGTGCCTGCCAGATCGCGTCCAGCTTGTACTCATCGGTCGTGTGGATCGTGATCTCCGCCTTCGTCTTATCCCACTCGATCTCCGCAAGCACGTTCTTGAAGTCGAACCGCGTCGAAATCTCCTTCCGCGCCTGGTTCAGCGCGTTGTCGACTTCCTGGAGGTCCGCGCCGGTTGTGATATCGAATGTTTCGTCTTTGGCCATGCGCGTAGGGTACACCCGTGCAACGGACCAGCGAGAGGGTGAACGACTTCCCCCGATGTCCACGTCCTTTCCGCTAAACTGAGGAAAGGCGGACCTTGGAGGCGATCATGGGCAACGAACTGGACAGAGCACGCAAACTGCGCGCCGAATACGACGAAGCCGTCGTCCAGGAGGGCCGCGAACTCGCGGGACCCTTCATGACCATCTCCGGCGAGCCCATCAACCGCCTCTACGACCCCACCGACGTCGCCGATATCGACTACGAGCGCGATATCAGCCTGCCCGGCTCGTACCCGTTCACCCGCGGCGTACACCGCACCGGCTACCGCGGCAAGCCCTGGACCATCCGCATGTTCAGCGGCTTCGGCTCGGTCGAAGAGACCAACCAGCGTTACAAGGATCTCCTCGCCGCCGGCAACAACGGCCTCTCCATCGCCTTCGATATGCCCACACTCATGGGCTACGACCACGACGAACCCTGGGCCGAAGGCGAGTTCGGCAGCTGTGGCGTCGCCGTCGATTCGCTCAGCGATATGGACATCCTCTTGAGCAACCTGCCGCTCGACAAAATAACCACCTCGATGACCATCAACAGCCCTGCACCCGTCGTCTGGGCGCTCTTCATCGCCGCCGCCGAAAAGCGCGGCGTCCCCCGCGCGAAGCTCGCAGGCACCCTCCAGAACGACATCCTCAAGGAATACATCGCCCAGAACGAGTACATCTATTCGCCCGAGGATTCGATGCGCCTCGTCACCGACACGATCGAGTTCGCCTCGCAGGAGATGCCGCTCTGGAACCCTGTGAGCGTGAGTGGTTACCACATCCGCGAAGCCGGCTCAACGGCGGCACAGGAGCTCGCCTTCACCCTCGCAGACGGCCTCGAATACGTGCGCTGGGGCGTTGCCCGCGGCCTCGATATCGACTCATTCGCCAACCGCATCTCCTTCTTTTTCAACAGTCACAACGACTTCTTCGAAGAGGTGGCAAAGTTCCGTGCTGCCCGCCGCATCTGGGCCCGGCAGATGCGCGAGGTCTTCGGCGCGAAGAAGGAGCGCTCCTGGCTCATGCGCTTCCACACCCAGACCGCCGGCGTCTCGCTCACCGAACAGCAGCCCGAGGTCAACCTCGTCCGCGTCGCCATCCAGGCGCTTGCGGCAGTCATGGGCGGCACGCAATCGCTCCACACCGACGCCATGGACGAGGCCATCGCCCTCCCGAGCGAGAAGGCCGCACGCCTCGCCGTGCGCACCCAACAGGTCATCCTTCACGAGAGCGGCGTCGTCAACACCATCGACCCGCTGGGCGGCTCGTACTTCGTCGAGCGGCTGACCTCTGACATGGAGGCGCAGGTGGTGCGCTACTTCGAGCAGATCAACGCCCTCGGCGGCGTCATCCCGGCGATCGAAACGGGTTTCTTCCAGCGCGAAATCGCCGACGCCTCGTCCCGCTTCCAGCGCGAAGTCGACACCCGCGACCGCATCATCGTGGGCGTGAACGAGTACCTGGACGAGACGCCAGCCGAAATCCCGATCCTCAAATTCGACCCCGAAGGCGAACGCCGCCACCTCGCGCGCCTCAAGCAGCACCGCGCCTCACGCGACGCCAGCGACTACGCCGCCGCGATGTCCACACTCGAACAGGCGAGCCGCGATCCCCACGCCAACACGATGCCGCACCTGATCGCCGCCGTGAACGCAGGCGCGACCGTCGGCGAGGTCTGCAACATGTGGCGCAAAGTCTACGGCGAATACAAAGAGCGAGTCGTGGTCTAGCCGCTCGTCGCTCATTGCTCATTGCTCATCGCTCAGATCGTCTTCCGAAACACCTGCTCCAGCGCCTGCTTATGTCGCACCGCTGCCTCGTGCTCTTTCGCGATCTGCTTGTCGAT
>DATNET010000052.1:0-2588 GCA_035606745.1 Tepidiformaceae bacterium | reverse complement strand
ATCAGCCCGCCGAAGAGGCGGCCCTCCTGCTGGTCGGTGTCGGCGTGAAAGTGGTTTTCGTCCCGCTGTTCGATGTTGAGGATGTGGAGGAGGCTATCGAGTGCTTTCTGCTCTTCTTCGGTCATGGTGAGGGAGGCCAGCTGGCCCGCACGAATCTCCAGAGGGATGTGTAGTGCAACGATCATAGCCGCCAGCACCCGAATGAGGGCTACCCGCTACGTGTCGGCTCACTCACAACCCTACGGAGCGCTCACCGAATGCCAAGGCTCTACGGCACGAAGGCGAGCTTCGTGGCATCGAAATGGAGCGTTGCACCGCTACTGGTCGAGATGGTCAGGATGTCGCCGTTCCCATCAACGATCCGGAGTGCGCCGGTCGCCCCGGGTGCGAAAAACTCTCCGAGCGGGTCTATGAATGAAGCGTAGTATCCCTCTCGGTAGACCTTCAGCATCCCAACACTCGGATCGGACGATGAGCGCCCAGCGTAGACCTCAAGGATGGTCTGGTCCCCGAAGTCTTTAATCCAGGAGTTCGTACCGCTAAAATCTGGCGAGTAATCGAGGGGCCTCGTATCGTCGGCGAGCACTCCCCCGGCGACAGGAGTTGTGGGCGCGAAGACCTGGGGAGTCAAAGCATCTTCAGGGTGGAGACCAAACTTTAGTTTCGCCGCGGCATCGCCGGGCTGCGGCCCTCTCCCTTCGATCTCCGTCGCGCGGTCGGCCTCCGCGCGCCCAAGCTTTGAGGAAAGCAGTGCTCGCTGCGTCGGGTCGGACGTTTGCGCCAGCCCTGATTGCAGTTCATCGATCTGGCTGTCGAAGTGGGAAGTCTCACTGCCTGAAGTGGTGGCTCGCTGCGCGATCGCGAACGCACCGATTGCAAACACCGCGGCGATCGGAAGCAGCAATCGCGCAGAAGCGGAGATCTTTATGCTGCTTCCTCCTCGCTGGTCTACAACAGGCTGCAGATGGCAAGATCATAGCTGGCTCCAAAGAAATTGGAAGCGGGCTGCCCGCCCTGGCCACCAACCCCGTGGCAACCCTGCGACCCGCCCCCCCGCTCCGGTACACTCGTACACAGTGGGCTTCACGACAATCAACGGCTACCCGCTCCGCTTTCGCATCGAAGGCGATGGCCCGCTCGTGGTGTTCGGCCACGGGCTCATGGGCAACATCGAACAGATCGACGACAACGCCGGCCCGCTCAGCCGACTCCTCGAACGCGTCCGCGTCCTGGTCTACGACGCACGCGGCCACGGCCAGT
The DNA here is from genome assembly GCA_035606745.1 of Tepidiformaceae bacterium. Lineage (GTDB taxonomy): Bacteria > Chloroflexota > Dehalococcoidia > Tepidiformales > Tepidiformaceae > DATNET01. The sequence goes on along the minus strand of DATNET010000052.1, from coordinate 1,328 downwards.
CGGGCGGCCCCGAAGATGAATCCGGCTACACCTGGGAAACCCTTGGCTGCGACATGTCTGCGCTCATCGAGTTCGCCCGCGAAGACTCGGCCATCATCGGCGGCGCGTCAATGGGAGCCGCGACAGCGTTGTGGGTCGCTATCGAACGCCCGGTCCGCGTACGCGCGCTCGCGCTCATGATCCCTCCGCCCCTCGGCCCGCGAGAGCTCTGGGGCGACGCCGAACGGCAGGCGATTCAAACCCTCGACCTCATCGGCGCTGCTGTGCAGAACTTCGGCGTCGAAAAGACCGTCGAACTGGCGCAGAATTTCCCGGGCTTTGCGACAACCCCCGACGAAGCACAACAACGGGCGCAGTGGCTCCTCGGGCAAAATCCCTTGACCTTGCGGTACGCCATCCGTGGCCTCGTCGCCGCTCCCGGCCATGACCCCGAAGCCTATCGTGGAATCAAAGTCCCCACGCTCGTCCTTGCCCACGAAGGCGACGGCCTCCACCCCGTACGCTCGGCACAGCTCCTGAAAGATGCCATCGCAGACTGCCGCCTGGTGGTGGCGCCCGACCCAAATTACTGGCAGACCCACCCGGACGAGCTGCACGCCGAATTCGAGACCTTCCTGGACCGCATCCTCTAATCGTCGCGAACCAAAAGGCGCCCCGGCAAATTTACCGGGGCGCCGCCGCCGTTTCTGGGCTGATGCCACGCCCGTTAGCTCGGCGAACTCCCCAGCGTGACCGAAACGGTCATCTTCTTGCCATCGCGGTACAGCACCACATCGACCTTTTCGCCCGCATGGTGCTTGATCAGCGCCACCGCGAGTTGTGATTCATCGGCCACCGATGTACCGCCAATGCTCACGATCGCGTCGCCCGGCTTGATCCCGCCGGCCTGCGCCGGGCCGGCCGGGACGGATGTGCCCTGCACGCCGAACGGCACCTGGCAGTTGAACTGAGAATCCGTCGGCAGGTACACGCCGCCCGAATTTGCCGGCATGCCAAGCTGCTTGGCCTGCCCCGAAAGCACCGGCTGGAAGCACTGGATACCGAGGAAGCCGCGGTCCACCTTGCCCGTCGCCTTGAGCTGGTCATAGACCGCCTGGATCGTGTCCGCCCCGACCGCGAAGCCGATGCCGGGCGCGATCCCGCCCGTCTCGCTGTCCGGCGCGATGGCGGTGTTCACACCCACGACCTCCGCGTTGTAGTTCAACAGCGGCCCGCCGCTATTGCCGTGGTTGATAGCGGCATCGGTCTGCAAGACGCCGGTCAGCGTGGTATTGGTATCTTCTTGCAGCGTGCGGCCCACCGCGCTGATGATGCCCTCGGTGACGGTG
>DATNET010000050.1:0-5188 GCA_035606745.1 Tepidiformaceae bacterium | reverse complement strand
GTGCCCGGCCAGAGACGATGAACGATGTCAGACTCTGGGTAAGCTTTTCGACCTCTTCCGTACTCATTGAATCCATCAAGTTGGCACTATAGTCGCGGGTTTCGGAGCGGACGCTTGAAACCGCCGCACGGCCCCGATCTTCGAGCCAAATGCAAATGCCGCGCCGGTCGTTGGGGGCAACCTCGCGGCGAATGAAGCCGCCGCGTTCCAGCCGTTCGAGCAGCGCGGAAACGGAAGGCCTGGTGACGTAGAGCCGCTCGGCGAGTTCGGCATTGCTCAGCCCCTCCTGTTCGTTGAGGTGGCCGAGAAGCCGGAGCTGGGTGACGGTCAGGCCGTCTCTGTCCCAGATGCGCAGGCGCATGGAGTCCAACAGCGCGCTCGCATCGAAGAACGCCTGGACTGCAGCATCGACGGCAGCAGTGCGTTGGGTACTGGGCATGTTGTTCAACTCCTGCGTGTTCTCGGCCTGGGCCGTTGGCCTGGGCCGACGGGCTGAGACCTGGGTTTGGGCCAGAGGCTTGGCCGTTGGCTTGGCCAGAGGCCTGGGCCGTTGGCTGCACTATTCGAGAAGAGTATGCACTCCAAACGCCTAATAGGGGGATTTTGTGGCCGGCGGCGACTGTCTCCTCGTATCGAGCCTTGTACAGAGCACACCGGCCCACCCGTATGATGATTCGCGGCATGCAAACGATGCAAGTTAAACGACCCGCGGATTCTGGCAAGAAGGTCCGGGTTCTGCAAGGGCCCGGACGTTCTTGCCTTTCGTAGCTTTTCGCGCGCCGCGGATTCCTTAGCCACGCCCTAAGGTTTCTGGTAGAGTACGGGACACTAAAGGAGGAAACTCGAATGAAGTTCGGGATTTTCTATGAACACCAACTGCCCCGGCCCTGGACCGACGGCGTTGAACTCAAACTCTTCCAGGACGCGCTGACGCAGGTCGAGCTCGCCGACAAGCTTGGCATCGATTTCGCGTGGGAAGTGGAGCACCATTTCCTGGAGGAATACTCGCACTCTTCGGCACCGGAAGTCTTCCTCGCGGCGGCGAGCCAACGCACGAAGAATATCCGCCTCGGCCACGGGATCAAGCTCATGCCGCCGGGCTACAACGCGCCAGCGCGAATCGCGGAAGAGGTCGCGACGCTCGACCTCGTTTCGAACGGCCGCGTCGAATTTGGGACGGGCGAATCGGCCTCACGCGCGGAGCTCGAAGCTTTCAACATCAATCCCGCCGACCGCCGGGCGATGTGGCGCGAGACGGTGGAGCAGGTGGCGAACATGCTCGCCATGGACCCGTATCCGGGCTTCAAGGGCAAGTACTTTTCGATGCCGGTGCGGAACGTCGTTCCCAAGCCGGTGCAGAAGCCACATCCGCCGCTGTGGGTGGCGTGCTCGAATCGCGAGACCATTCACCTTGCCGCGCAGCTCGGCATTGGAGCCCTCACATTTGCCTTCGTCGACCCTTCGGAAGCAAAGAAGTGGGTGGACGACTACTACGAGACGTTCAAGCGGGAGTGCGTGCCGATCGGCCACACGGTGAACCCGAATGTGGCGATGGTCACGAGCTTTTCCTGTCATCCGGATGCCGCGGAAGCAGCCCGGCGCGGGTGGGATGGCTTCAAATTCTTCCAGTTCGGGCTCGGGCACCACTACGCGTTCGGCACGCATAAGCCGGGCCGGACTGATATCTGGAACAACTACGTCACGCTCAAGAACGAGATGGGCGCAGAAGACCTCGATTTCCTTGGCGGCGGCACCGATGGCATCGGCACGCCGGACCAGCTTCGCGCGCATCTTCGACGCTTCGCCGACGCGGGCGTGGACCAGACGGTGTTCATCCAGCAGGGCGGCAAGAACAAGCACGAGGACATTTGTGAGTCGCTCGAGCTGTTCGCGAGCGACGTGTTGCCGGAATTCAAGGCCGAGGAAGAAGCACGCCTCAGCCGGAAGACGGAGGAGCTGGCGCCATACGTTGAAGCAGCATTCAAGCGTAAGCAATGGCTGGCGCCATTGAGTGATGCAGAAATCCCGGAATACCAGGCGTACGGCGCGATGGTGGCCGAGATCGACCCGGCAACACTCGACGAAGCGAGCCGGGCGCGCGTGATGCGGTTCCGGCAAATGCGGGAGATCCTCGCCAAGGCGTAACGACGGTGCTCGACACCCCGGTTACCTACGAACGAACGAGCCGATCCAACGATCGGCTCGTTTTGTTCGTAAGGATCCTTGAACGGGCCAATCTCCATGAATGGCCCGAGGCGCGTGCGGGGATTCCCGTAGTGTTGCTCGGGGCAAACAGGCCGATGATCCGGACATCCCAAAGGTTCCAAGCGCCGCCAGGGCCACAAAGGCCCGGCAGGAAGGGCCGCCGCCATGGACACACCACACATCCGTATCTGCCAACACTGCGCGATCCCCTATGACTGGCGGCGGTCGCCGAGCGGCTCGCTGAAGATGACCTATTGCGGTTCGCTCTGTGAACGGGCCGACCTCGGGTTTACGATCGAAACGCTGTTGCACAACACGCCGCTCATCCGGTCGGCGTGGAAACAATTGATGGCGGCTTAACACCGGAAGCGGGTTACGTAACGCAACTCACTCGACTTAGCGGCGTTCGAAGGCCTAAGGTGGATACAGAGACCTTCGAATGATGGCCTCGCCCAGGCCGGGGAAGCCCCGGTCAGTGGCCAGGAGTTCCTGGCAGCAGGGAGCACACATCGTGGACGCACCAATCGGACCCGGCCCTACCGGGATGAACCTGAACAACATCAAGATCTGTTCGCGCTGTGGCCTTCGCTATGACTGGCGGAAGTCTCCCAGCACGCTAAAGATGACCTACTGCAGCTCCCTTTGCGAGCATGGCGACCTCGGCTTCACAGTCGAAGCGCTGCTTCGCATGGAGCGCGCCGTACCGGCCGAAGTTGTCGTACCTGAACTGCCCCAGCCGGTGGCGCCGGCCGTCTAAGTCCATCTCACATCACCGCAATTCGAAGCGGCCGCTCCAGCAATGGTGCGGCCGCTTTTATTTGGTGGGGCGAAGTCGTGGATGTGTGTTACTTCACGAGCGGCGTGTCTTCACGATTGGCCCATTCGCGCATGGAGCCGTCGTACACGCGTACATCGTCGTGGCCGAGGAGTTCGAGCACGAACGCCGCGTGCGCGGCGCGGATGCCGCCCTGGCAATAGGTGATGACGGGCTGCGTGCGGGCGATGCCGGCCTCATCGAGGAGCTGCTGGAGTTCCTCGGCAGGGAGGAAACGGCGGGAGTCGTCCGCTGCGACGAAACGCAGCCATTCGAGATGCTTCGCGTTGGGTACGCGTCCGGCGCGCTTGTTGCCTCGGTCGTTCGTGCCCTCCCATTCGGCGTCGGTACGGGCGTCGAGGACCTGGCAGCCCGGGTCGGCGTGGGATTCTTTGAGGTGCTCAAGCGTCGCGTACACGGCGGGGTCGGGCTTTGCCACGAAGACGGCGGGTTCCGGACGCGTTGCATGGAAGGTGACCGGGCGGCCTTCGCTGAGCCACCGGTGCCAACCGCCGTTGAGCACTTTGGCGTTCGTATGGCCGTAGTACTTGAGCGCCCACCACAGGCGGGTGGCGACCAGGGCGTTATTGTCGTCGTACGTAACGACGGTGGTATCCGGGCCGACGCCCAGCTTGCCCATGAGTTGCTCGAACTGGGACGGCGGCGTGATGAGCACGCCGTGGTCGCTGCCTGCCGGGTCGTCTTCCTTGATGTAGAAGTGGACCGGGAGTTGTACCGCCCCAGGGATGTGCGCACGGCGATAGGCGTCGAGGGTGGCGCAATCGATGATTCGGACAGCGGGGTCGCTGGAGTGCTGGGCCAACCACTCGGGCTCGGCGAGGAGTTCTGGGCGCGCGTAAGACATCGAGGGGGCCTCCGAAAGACGTTCTTTTGAAGCTGGATTCTACGCGCCCGGTTCGCCGCCCGCGCTCATTCGCCCCGGCGTTGGGCCTCGGCCTTGGGCCTTGGGCCTGGGCGTTGGCCTCAGGCGAGGGCCTCAATGCAAGCTTCGCGAATCGCCCAGAGCTCTTCGCCGCCGAGCCCGGAGTCGTGGTCGAGCGCCCAGGCATCGATAAAGCGGCGATGGAGGGTGCGTTTGTACTCTCCGATGTCCTCCACCTCGATCGGCTCTTCATACATGAACGCGCCGATCGGCTCCTCGCCCTGGCCATCGAGGCGTGTGACATCGACGCGTTGGCCATCGACGATGAGGTAGCAGTGCGCTTCGGGAATTGAGCTGAGCCCATGCCGGGCGAGCACCTCACCGACGCCAGGGGTGTTGGCTTCGCACATTTCGTAGATGCCGAGACGGAGTTCGCCGTCCAACTCCTGTTCGTCGAGGAGACGGGCAAGGAGCGCGTGCTTGGTGCTGCATGTGCCACGGCCCTCGGCGAGTGGCGCGAGTGGGTTGCCAGGGTTGGCGATGCGGCCGTAGGGGAGACGCCAGACCCGCTCGAAGGCGTCGCGCACGGTGGCCGGCCCGTGCTCCAGGAAGGCGTCGCTGATCGGCCCGGCGGCGACGATTGGGGTATTTGGGACGACCTCGAGCGTGAACATGATGGGTCGGTTGCTCCTTTTCGCCCTTCGACCTTACAGGAGTTCGATCAGGTTTGCCGGCTAGAGATGGTCCTTGAAGTATTGGACGATGCGGCGCTCTTCGTATTCGAGGTCCTTCTGGCTGCGCGGCATGTGGCGCTCCTCGGGGAAGATGAGGAGGTCGACATCTTTGTCCGCTTCGGTGAGCGCGCGGAGGAGTCGCGCGGTGTGCCGGAACTGTACGTTTTCGTCGACCATGCCGTGGACGATGAGCAGGCGACCCTCCAGCTTCTGGACGTGGTTGAGCACGGAGCTATCGTAATAGCCCTCCGGGTTCGATTGGGGCGTACCCATATAGCGCTCCGTGTACGCCGTGTCGTAGCCGTCCCAATCGGAGGCTGGCGCCCCCGCCACACCGACCTTGAATATGTCGGGTGCCCTCATCATGGCCATACAGGTCATGTAGCCGCCGTAACTCCAGCCGAAGATGCCGGTGCGTCCAGTATCGGCGTAGGGCAGAGCGGCGAGATATTGGACGCCGGCGACCTGGTCATCCACCTCCACTGTGCCCATGCGGTCCGCGAGAGCAGCTTCGAAGGCGACGCCTCGGTTGAACCCACCGCGATTGTCGAG
>DATNET010000029.1:0-7497 GCA_035606745.1 Tepidiformaceae bacterium | reverse complement strand
TGTGGCCGGGATTCCTCTAACACGAGGGCGCGGCATTCCAGTTCGGCCGCGGGCCGGAGCGGTTGAATCATGCGAATGAATCGCGCGTGGCCCGCCGGGCTCGCGAGCCCCTGGGCTACCGTGAGCCGGCCCTCATGTTGGAGGCGCTGCAGCCGCGTCATCGTCACGGTGCCAACGGACTCCCGCAGCGCATCGAGCGTCACGCGGCCGTGTGCGGCAAGGTGCTGGAGAATGCGCTGGTCCACCGGGTCGATCGGCAGCAAGAGCGGCACATCGACTGGCGAAACCATCGTCACGGATTTCTGGCCGTAACCGGGTGGCAGGCTTACCGCCACGCTATCCCAGAGTGCCGCCAGGTACGTCTCGCTCAGCTAGCGCGAGAGCGCAATGTGCGTTTCGTCGAGCACGGGCCTGGGATCGGCGATGGCGGCGATGGGACGCACGCTTTCGACATCTGGCGGTGCTTCCAGTGCCAGCACGATACCCTGGAGGATGCGCGGTCCGAACGGGACAAAAACGGCCTGGCCTTCGCATATCTCCATCCCGGCCGGCACGGCATAGCTGAACGGCGTTCGCGTCGGTTGGCCAGCGTTGACCGCCACCGAAGCGAACGCGAGGCCATCCGGGATTGCTGAATCGACGGGCGACGAGTCATCCACGGCGAGATCGTAGCGCACCGCTGGACATGCGTCGGTCGCTTATTGTCCGGTCCCGGGGGCTTCTAAGGTTGGTGGGACAGCCAACACGGTGAGAGGGAGCCCGGCTGACTCGCGCATGTGGACGCCGCGCGTGAGGGCAAGAAACGTCGGGACGCCAGCCATCATCACCATGCCACCGAACAAAAACGCCGCCCCGAGTCCGAACTGGTCCACCAGCAAGCCGCCGGCGACCGAGCCGACGACAATCCCGGCACCGTTGGAGGCTGAACCAAGGCCAAGCACCGTGCCCATGCCGACGCGACGGCCAGCCACCACCTGGAGGGCCGCCGCAGAAACTGCCGACAGCGCATTGCCAAGGCCCATGGAGAACAGAAGCAGCACAACGAGGCCGTAGGCGGGTACGAAGCCTACCAACGAAAGCATCACGGCATTCCAACCGAGGCCGATCGTGACCAGGTAGCGACGATTGCGCTTGTCCGCGATTCGGCCCAACACCGGCTGCATGAACCCACCCGTGAGGTCTTGCGTGGCGAACGCGACGCCGATGGCAATCGGACTCGCATGCAACCCGTCCTCTAGTCGTAGCGCGAGGAAACTGAACGAGGCTCCAACGGCGAGCGCGAGCAGGCCTTGCTGCACGGTCACCGCAGCTACAAGCTTGTCCGACATCGCCGTGCGAAAACCGACGGTTTTCAGTTTCACGACCTCCCCACTTCGATGCTGCAGTTCGAGCGGGCTATGGCGAGGGAGCCAGAACAGCAGGACGAACGCCGCGAACGCCAAAAGCGCCGCCATGGCGACGAATACCGAACGAAAGCCCAGGAGCTCGCGAAACAACCCCGCGACGAGCGGGCCGGAACCGAAGCCGACGATGTCAGCGGTGGCGAAGACGCCGAGCCAGCGACCTTCCTGGCCGCGGGGCGTCATGTCACCCACGTACGCCCGAGCGACCGAGAAGACAAGGCTGGTGCCGAACCCGCTGAATGCGCGAAAGGCTATGACCTGGATGAACGTCGTGGCCGTGAGGTACCCGAGCGCGGCGATGATGTAAATGAGAATGCCGAGGATGATGAACGGCTTTCTGCCGAAGCGGTCCGAAAGCTGTCCGGCGAACGGCCCGAAAAACGTCTGGACGATGGCGAAAACCGAGAACGTCAGGCCCAGCCAGACCCCGCTGGCGCCGAGGTCCTTCGCGTAAACCGGCAAGAGCGGCGAAACCATCGAGATGCCCATCGTCGCGGCGAAGACAGCGATGTAGAGGGCAACGAATGGGCGGGAACGCATAGACCCTACACCGTACGGCACTGGTGCCAAGTGCGCCCCTGTCGGCTCGAATCGGTGGCTCGATGAAGGGCAGGTGATACACTCCAAACGGAGTCAGGACGCACCTGCCCGGGGGTTTGCATGAAGATTTTCGATGTTCACATCCATTTCCCGCGCAACTGGGAACACCCCGAAGAGGACCCGGCGCCGATGGTCGATAGGCTCGCGGAACTCGCGTCCGCGGCCGGTGTCACCAAAGCTTGCATGCTCACCGGTGGGCGTTTTGGCCCGAGTTACGAACGCGGCATGGAGATCCTGCAGAAATACACCGAACTCTTCATCCCGGTCGCCGTCATCGACCCCGAAGAGATCGATGGCGACGGCGTCGAGCGGCTTTACAACATGGGCTATCGCGGCCTCAAGCTTATCGGCGTCGCGCGTGACTACGACGAGCCCGACTACATGCCTTCCTACGCTCGCGCCCAGGACCTGGGGATGCCGATCCTCTTCCACATGGGAGTCATCGGCGGGGGGCTCGACTATTCGATCACGCACCCACGGCGCGACGCGGCGGCAGCCCAGGCGTACCAGCGCATGCTCGCCATGCAGGACCGCATGCCGGCAAGAAATGTTTCGGCTTCGCGCATGAGCCCCCTCCACCTCGACACGATTGCCAACCGTTTCCCGAAACTCAGAATCATCGGCGCCCACATCGGCAACCAGGGGAACTATGAGTACGCGGCGTCCGTCGCGCGCTGGCGCCATAACGTCTGGTTCGATATGAGTGGTGGCGAAACCATCGAACGCCACATGGTCGAACGCAAGCTCCTCGTAAAAGATTCACAGGGCGAATTCGGCGTCGAAAAGCTCGTCTTCGGCAGCGACTGCTCAATGGACGACATCCGCACGCACATCGACCGCTTCGAGGCGATGTACGACCAGCTGGAGCTGAGTGAAGACGAGCGCCAACGCCTCTGGTGGAGCAACGCGGCGGAGATTTACGGCCTTGAAACGCCAACGTTTGCAGGAGAATAGCCGCTGACTTCGACGACGCGACCGATCCCCGTGAGTGCTGGCGTCTCGGCGCGCATCGTCCTGATCGGAGGCGTGGCCGCGATCGGCCTGCTTGGCTACCTCGTCATCCGCCCCACCGAGGTGTGGTTTCTCCTCTTGACCGCCGCGCTCGTCGCGCTGGCAGTGGACGGTACGGTGCGCAGCAGCCCGATGTGGGACGACCCACGGCTCGAAGACTCGCTGGTCTTCCTGTTTCTCCCCGCCCTGGCCGTGCTGGGCGTTGGATTTTTCGTGGACCACGCGGTCGACGGGTATGCGAGGCCCATCGCCGCACTTGTCGGTGCAATTGGCATCGGCATCATCGCCTATGGCGAGTACCAAACGGTCGATTTCGCATCGCAGATGTACGGCCCCATGCGGCTGCTGCTCGCGATCGCGACCTACCTCACGGCGTTTGCTCTCTACACCGTCATATTCACGCAGGACATGGCGCTCCCTTTGGCCGCTGGGGCGGTCGGGCTGGTGAGTGTCGCGCTTTCGCTTGAGCTACTCCGTGAGAGCCGCCTTTCGGGACTGAGCTCGATCCTGATTGGCCTGGCAATCGGCATCTCGATCGCCGAATTTCGCATGGTCCTGTACTTTTTCCCGCTGGACGGGTTGCTCGCGGGCGCCCTGCTCATCATCGGTTTCTACCTGGCCACCGGACTCGTTCACCATCTGCTCGACCACGACCTCGAATGGAGCACCAGTGCCGAGTATCTTCTCGTTGCAGCGGTAGGCACGGCGGCGGTCGTGTTTACCCGAGTCTTCGTTTAGGCCGGCAAGCGGGGAAGCATGCTCACGATCTGTTCCTGGAACATCAACGGGATTCGCGCCACCATCAAAACAGGCGACCTTCAGCGATGGTTGGCCACGAGTGCGCCCGACATCGTGGGCATGCAGGAAGTCAAAGCCACCTCCGCACAGGTCGAAGATAGCTGGACCGAACTTGGCTACGATTCGCACTGGCACACGGCCCAACGCGCCGGCTACAGCGGTGCGCTTTTGCTTTCGAAGCCGGAGCCGCTCTCTGTGCGCCTGGGTCTCGGGATCGAAGATTTCGATTCCGAAGGCCGGGTGATCGAAGCAGAATACCCGGCGTTCACGTTGCTCACGTCGTACTTTCCCAATGCCGGCAAGGGCGAAGCGCGCATGGCCTACAAGCATGCCTACTACGGTGCGTTCCTCGAGCGCGTCGACGAGCTTAAGGCGGCCGGTAAAAGCGTGATCTTCATGGGTGATTTCAACGTTGCCCATACGGAGATCGACCTCGCCAGGCCCGAGGAGGCGCTCAAAGGCACCGGCTTCTTGCCCGAAGAGCGCGTGTGGATCGACCGCATCATTGAGCACGGGTACGTCGACACCTTCCGGACGCTCCACCCCGGCGCACGCGACGCCTACAGCTACTGGGATGCCTGGCGCGACCGCCGGGCCCGCAATATCGGCTGGCGCATCGACTACGTCTTCGTCAGCGCGGATCTGCTTCCACGGGTCAGTCGGGCGTTCATCCAAACCGAAATCATGGGCTCCGACCACTGTCCCGTTGGTATCGACCTGGATGTGTGACCGGTCGTCAGGCTGCAGCGGGAGTTCCTCACGGGCTGCTTTGACCCCCGGGCCTTCTGAACGTACATTCAGACGTGCTGGCGGGTGCCCCGAGTGGGCTTCGCCGCGAGTGGGTCGGGGTGTAGCGCAGCCTGGTAGCGCACTTGAATGGGGTTCAAGAGGTCCCGCGTTCGAATCGCGGCACCCCGACCAAAACGCTGAATCGGAATGCCCCTCGCAAGAGTGGCATTTTGTTACCGCGATGCTGTCTGACCCGCAGTGAGAACAGTCTTTGAGCCCCGGCGACCACAGCGAGGCTAGCTCCGGGGCGGTATCCCTGCGCCGGTGACGAATTGGCGAATCTGCGACCCGTGCTCGACCGTGTGTCCCAGGAGCCCCGTGATTATCGAAGCGTACGGTTGGCCGCCGTAGCGGTGAGCCTTCGGCAGCGGAGTTGCAGCCTTCTCGTCGGTCATGCCTTCCAGAGTGGTGCCCACTCGCTGCCGGCAGTAGTCGATGTATCCGGCCACCTCCGACCGCGACCACGCCGCGGGCAAGCTCGGAAGATCCCGCCAGTGCGGATGCCCATCGAACGGCGGCGGCGGTGCCCATGGGCCGAACTCACCGTTCAAGTCGTAGTCGAGAACCTCGAGCGCATGCCATGCCACGCTCCATGGTGTCGAGTAGCGCTCGGCCCATCGCTGGTCCAGGGCCCGGCGTTGCGCGGCGTCTGTGATGGGCTTCCAGTCGGTGCCGAGGAACTGGCGACTGGGGTCCGGAGGGACGGGCCACATGCTCGTTTCCCAGAGGTCGCCGCTGCAGTCCCGCACGGCGGCGGCAAATAAGTCGAGCGCCTGCTCAAAGCTGCGAGTGAGACTCTCCACCCAGATTGATGCCATACGCGGACGCTATGACGGTGCGGGCAGATCGTCAATCTGCAAATGCGGCGTAATCGGCTGGATGGGGAGCCACGCGCCCGCAGATGCCGTTCCGCGCCGGTCGGCGCAACGTCGCGCGTTCGTGATGGTCTCGACATATAGCAGTGCAGCTGCGTCACCCCCGCGGGATTAGCTGGCGAATAGGGTTAACGGCGGCGCGGCGCCCTGCCGTGCCCTGCGCTCCGGCTCGCCGGCCGGCAGGACCTGGGGAGTTTCGGATGAGAATCGCCGTGGTGAACAGCGGGAGTGCGACGATCAAAGCGGCACTGTTCGAAGTCTCAACGGCCGGGCTCGACGAATGCGCGCGCACAGACCGCGACATCGCTGCCTCCGAGCGCCTGGGCGAGGCCTGCAAAGCAGTGCTCTCCGAGGTCGCCGGCACCGGGACGGTGGATGCCATCGCCCACCGTGTCGTCCATGGCGGCAAACTGACGCAGCCGAGCGAAATAACCCCTGCGGTGGAGGCAGCAATTCGCGATGCCGTCCGTCTCGCGCCCTTACACAACCCGGAAGCGCTGGAGTGTATCGCCGCCGCGCGCAAAGAGTTCCCTGGCCGGCCGATGGTCGCGATCTTCGATACCGGCTTCCACGCGGATATGCCGCTCGAAGCGCGCTCTTTTGCGTTGCCAGCCGCCATCAACGAACGCTTTGGCCTGGTCCGATACGGGTATCACGGGCTCGCGCACGAATCGCTGGCGCGTCAACTCGCAGCCGCTACCGGCGTGCCGATCACGGCGTTAGCGGCCGTCACGTTGCAACTGGGCTCCGGGTGCTCGGCCGCGGCGGTCCAGGATGGCCGGTCGATCGAGACATCGATGGGTTTTTCGACGTTCGACGGCCTGGTCATGGCCCGCCGGCCCGGAAGCCTCGATCCCGGAGCCGTGCTCGCGCTGACTCGTGGTGGGCTTGGCGCCGACGAGCTTCAGGAGCTCTTCAGCAGGCAGAGCGGGCTGTTCGGCGTCGGCGGCGACGGAGATGTCCGAGAACTGCTACGCCGGGAGGCGGCAGGAGAAGCGGCCCCTGCCGCCGCGCTCGGGCTCTTTGTCCATCGCATCGTCGCTACCGTGGGCGCGTACTTCACCCTCCTTGGTGGGCAGGGCGCGCTTGTGTTCGGGGGCGGTATCGGGACGCATTCGGCGGCAATACGCGAACGCGTCGCGTTGGGCCTTCGGGCGTGGGAGATCGCACTCGACCGCGAACGCAACGACGCGGGACGGCCCGGGCTCATCTCCCGCAGCGGGTCCAGACCTGTCTATGTTTTCGAAACCGACGAAGAGCGCGTTGCCGCCAGCGCCGCGTTCAATTGTCTCAACGATCGGAGGGGTGTCCATGACTAACGACGCGGCCGACCCGGCTTGCCTCGAGAAGCTCGACGCCTGGTGGCGTGCGGCGAACTACCTGTCTGTGGGCCAGATCTATCTGTTCGATAACCCGTTGCTCGAACGGCCCCTGCGCCCTGAAGACATCAAGCCGCGCTTGCTGGGCCATTGGGGGACAACGCCGGGCCTGAACTTTGTGTATGCCCATCTGAACCGGGCAATCCTCGCGCGTGACCTCGACATGATGCTCGTCATTGGGCCAGGCCATGGCGGCCCGGGGGCCGTCGCATGCGGCTACCTCGAAGGCACCTATTCCGAGCTGTTCCCCGATGTCTCGTACGACCGCGAAGGCATGCAACGGCTGTTCCGGCAGTTCTCCTTTCCTGGCGGCATCCCCAGCCATGCGGCGCCGCAGACGCCAGGTTCGATCAATGAGGGCGGTGAGCTTGGCTACTCGCTCGCCCACGCGTATGGCGCCGCGCTCGACAATCCGGGGCTGATCGTGCCGTGCATCGTGGGCGACGGCGAGGCGGAGACGGGCCCGTTAGCCGCCAGTTGGCATTCCAACAAGTTCCTTAATCCCGCGACCGACGGTGCTGTCCTCCCGATCCTGCACCTGAACGGTTACAAGATAGCGAACCCGACGATCCTCGCGCGCATCCCGCACGAGGACCTTCGTAGCCTGCTCAGCGGCTACGGCTATGAGCCGTATTTCGTCGA